>JAUVCY010000312.1 GCA_030595585.1 Thermoplasmatota archaeon | reverse complement strand
GAAGGATCCCAATTACCCACGAGGCGGGGAGGTGGATCCCTTGAATGGAAGATCACCCTCGAGGAGGTTGAGGGCTTCGCACTATCCACCCCCACGTTGGCCGATCTCAATATGGATGGGACCCTTGAGATCGTGATAGCTTCCTCTGGTGACGCAGTATATGCCCTCAATCCCAACGGCACAATGTTCTGGCCCGAGCCCTATATCGGATTGCAGATCGATCCCATGGATGAGGTTCCCTATACCCAATACAACAACCAGATTCCACCTCCCTTCTTCGCCTCACCCGCCGTCAAGGATATCTATCTCGACGAGACGCCGGAGATTATCCTTGGCGGGGTAAATGGAGCAGTGTGCCTTGGATCCGATGGGCAGCCGATCTGGACCCATCAGATAGAGAACGGCACCTCATTTGCGACTCCTACGATCACCGACCTTGAAGGGAACTGGACCGGAAACAAGTCGGAGCTTGAGGTGATCCTCGCAGCTGATCTGAACAATGATACCTATTTGATCGAGGCCCTTTCTCCAAATGGCTCAATTATCTTCAGGGAGTACTACCCTCATACCTATTCCGTACAGGGGAACATTGCCGGAGCGATAACAGCCCAGGACATGGACGGGGATTTCTGGAATAACGCCTATCCGGTTATGCCCCCCGAGAACAGGGAGAGGCGAACGGAGCTCCTCTTTGGGGGGATGGGAGACGGCCTGAGGAGATTGGAATTCAATGAGACTGATGATCATTATGAGCTCAGGGATGATGGCCAACAGGGAGGGGTTCGACATTACGGCTCCATATCCTTGGCAAATGTTACTCATACTCCCGATTGCGAGGTATTCATCACTGCTTCCGAGGGTACAGGAGAAGATTGGACCTCCTGGGGCGGCAAGTTCTACATGTACTGGGATAATGGAATGAAGGCCTGGGATTTTCTCACAGGGAGCGCCGGTGCATCCATCTTCACCTCTCCGGCAATTGCTGACATTCAGATGGCATTTCTGGACCCGGGAGAGAAGTACCTGGATCACGAGGTGGTATTCGGGGCAGACAATGGGATCATGTACGTGATGAACACCGAGTTCCACTCGGTCATCTGGACGTTCGACACCGGCGGGAGGATCCTATCATCTCCGGCTATATGCAATATCGATAACGATGATGAGCTGGAGATCGTCATCGGTTCCAACTCCGGGAAGATATTCTGTTTCGATGGCGACCCTACCGATGGAATTGATGAGGGTTTCCCCTATCCGGGAGATGGAACCTCAGAGGACGTCCTCTGGGTATACGACACCAGGACGCCGATAGGCATCTCCTCACCCGTGGTTGCCGATATCGATCTGGATGGACAACTGGAGGTCATAATCGGTGACAGTGAGGGAACTGTGTGGTGTATCTCTGCCGGCGGCGGGTCCACCCGCGGCCAGAAGGATTGGGTCACATCAAGTGGTAATGACAATCGGACCGGCCTGTATGGGTTCAGCAATTGGTACGGCGTCGATCTATACCTCAAGACCGGACCCGACGGAAGACCTGAATCCCTGGTGCCGTCCATTCAACCCGGTGAAACCCGCACCTACAATATGACCGTTGAGAACACCGGTTTTGGAATTTTCGAGGGTTTCAAAGATAAGATCATGGTCACTCTGGATCAGGAGTCAGTGAGAGAGGGTTGGGCTGCAAAACTGACCCTCCCTAGTAATCAGGGTATAAAGAACCCCAACTATGTTATGCTCGCATCCCAGAAGACGGCGCCTGTGAGACTTGATATTACGGCACCATGGGAGGGGGAGATCGGTGAGATGGCGAGGATCAACGTTACCGCCGTATCAACGAGTGATCCAATGGCCTGGGATAAATGCACCATCCTTGCCATCCTGGACCTCTTCGTGGATTTTCAACTATCCTATCTCAATCAACTTTCCGTAGACCCACTTGATCCGCTCGTGGGCCAGAAATGGGACAAGGTCGATCCAGGCACCTACAGCAATTATACTCTCAGCGTTTTGAACAGAGGCAATCTCAACGATACCTACGAGATCTCGCTCCTGCCGCCTCCTGTTGATGCCGGCTGGAACTGGAGCTTTGTGGAAACGGGTACTCTCAACGCGACTGTCAGCCTGTCCGCACCTCTCTTTAACGAGTTTGGATCGCTTTCCGGCGCCACATTGACCGTTCAGGTTCACTGTCCGGATAATGCAACCTACGGCGAACCACAGTCGGTCACGGTAGAGGGAACCTCACAATTGAGCCTGGAATCGGATATCGAGGATATCGTAAAGACGGATACCATTGTTCTCAATGTCACAAAAGTTGTAGATATCTATGCGTATGCTGAAAATGATACGATAGAGCTAAGGCCGCATGAGAGGGGGGAAATTGATATCTGGATCGGGAACAATGGAAACACCAGATATCTCGAGGTACTTGTGAGTATTAACAATAAGCAGTCCGGATGGGATATCAGATATCCTGCCGATCCGGTCGGTATTTTCGGATTGGAGATGACACATGTCGTAATAACAGTGAAAGTACCCGAGTATCATATCTCTGATCTGAACTTCACCGTTCAATTTGATTCGTTTCATGGTTCAATTGTGGAGCTTAACCTCAGTGTGAGGGTCAATACCAGTTACTATGTCAATGCGCATCTACTGACCCGGGAGCCCATTGAAATTGAACATGGCAGATCGGGGTCAGCCCGGGTCAAGATATGGAACAATGGCACAAAAAAGGAGGTTATCGACCTCTCGTATC
>JAUVCY010000313.1 GCA_030595585.1 Thermoplasmatota archaeon | reverse complement strand
CCTTTGGGCTGCACTCACATTTTCATCCATCTTCTTCGGCCTGTCACATATTCCGATCGCTATAACCGTTTACAAGCTGACCCCTATGGAGCTGCTATTCGCCGAGATCAGCTGGATGACGGCGGGAGCGGTTTTCGGAGCCCTTTACATGTGGTCCAGAAACATATTCGCCGTGATCGTGATGCACGGGATCGGCAACTGGCAGCTGTCAGTGTTCCTGTGGCAGGCGAAGACCAAGGGAGATGGCCTTACAGATAATCAGGAGATGATAGCATCCTTCGTGGTCTCCATGGTCGCCAATGCACTTCTCATCGTGCTTTTCTACTTGATAAACAGGTGGTACTGGGAGCCCCAGAGGAGGGGAGAGCCGATCCTGGGTGGAAAGCTCATGGCGATACAGAAGTTCATGCATTCCCACGATACCGGCCAGAGGCCCGCGTACTCTACGTCGGCGATACTCACATTGACCACTGTATTGGTACTTGCGATACTCGTGGGTGCCGCGACCACTGCCGGCACCCAGGAGTTCATGCTGCTTGGACCCGAATCACCGGAGAAAACGGATGATTCTTCGCTCTTCAACCAGTTCCAATTGGAGAATGAGACCTTGACAGGTTTGGAATATCTGGAAGAAGGCAACACTTTTGTCGTGGAGATACACTCATCCCTTGACAGATATGTGGCATCGATATCAGTGGTTTTAACCTGGACCGATGAAGATGATATTCAGAGGGTTCGAACCTTTGAGAACGAGGGCGAGACGTTCGGCCTCGATATCATGATAGGAAGTAATACCTCGGGAGTACAGGAGAGTACAAATTCCCACGGCCAACCTGGCGAGCTGACAGGTTCAATGGAGTCCGATCAGGAGTCCCTGATGAATGAGATCACGATGGGAAATACTACTATCGACAGCGCCGTGCTGATCCATCTGCTGAATTCGGGTGATTACCAGATGGGAACGGGTTTGAGCCTGTTCTATTTCAACGACACGGGTAACGATGTGTCCTACACCATAGAGATCGTCTGGTACGTGAAAACACAGGAGTAGAAAGGTGGTCCCGTAGGGCCACCTTCTTCGTTTTTCCGACCACTATTCCGCTAATAATTCACAGAATTTTCACCCGCCCGACAACCGTTAAATAGCCACCTGTTCTTAATGTTGGAAAGGAGGCAGGGAATGAGCAGAACGATAGTGACGATGCCCGGTGACGGGATAGGGAAAGTGGTGCTGCCTGAGGCCATCAGGGTTCTGGATGCAGTTGGTTTCGAGGCCGAATATGTCGAGGCGGACATCGGATGGGAGTTCTGGCAGAAGGAGGGGAACGCGCTTCCGCAGAGGACGCTGGACCTCCTTGCGAAACACCCCATCGCCCTCTTTGGAGCGATCACGTCAAAGCCCAAGGACCAGGCGGCAGGGGAGCTGGACCCCGCGCTTAAGGACAAGGGCTTCGTCTACTACAGCCCGATCGTGGGGCTCCGCCAGCATTTCGATCTGGACCTCTGTATCAGGCCCTGCCAGAGCTTCGAGGGGAACCCGCTCAACTTCATAAGAAGGACCGTGGAGGGCTTCGAGGAGCCAAAGGTCGACGTGGTGATATTCAGGCAGAACACGGAGGGGCTCTACGCTGGTGTAGAGTGGACGGATCCGCCTGCACACGTTAAGGACGCCTTGAACACCCACCCCAAGTTCAAGCGGTTCTACGATGTCCCCGGGGAGGACCTGGCCGTATCCACCAGGATCTTCACAAGGCACTACACCAACAGGATCGTCAAGAAGGCCTTCGAATACGCGGATAAGTTCGGGTATTCATCGGTTACCATCTGCGAGAAGCCCAACGTGATCAGGGAGACCTCCGGGATGATGAGGGAGGAGGGGAAGAAGATAGCAAAGGAGTACCCAGATATTGCCTTGAAGAGCACCAATATCGACGCCCAGATGATGTGGCTCACGAAGAACCCGGAGGATTACGGCGTGATAGTGGCGGGGAACATGTTCGGAGACATTGTTTCCGACGGCTTTGCAGGCCTTGTCGGAGGTCTTGGGTTCGCCTGCTCCGCCAACATTGGGGAGAGGTGCGCCATATTCGAGCCAACCCATGGTAGCGCCCCCAAGTACGCGGGTTACGAGACCTCGATAGTGAACCCCACAGCGATGATACTCTCAGCATGTATGATGCTCGACCATCTCGGCGAGAAGGAGAGGGCGGGGAGGATCAGGGAGGCCGTTGCCACCGTACTCAAAGAGGGAAAGGTGAGATCGTACGACATGATGAAGATGTCCGGGTCCCCTGATGTGATATCGAGGGGGGCCGCCACCACTACGCAGATCACGGACGCGATAATCGAGAAATTGTAGGATGTGAATGATATGATCACGGATGCTGATATCAGGGAACTGTTCGGCCCCCAGCTGGGGGCCATAAAGGATGAAATGGTCAGGGAGAAGGTGGTGGTGGCCTGGGTACTGGGATGCGACCGTGGAGGATGGGAGGACGTGGAGGAGCTCTGGAAGATGCCCTTTACCCTTCTGACCGAGACGCACGGCATCTCCTTCATCGAGCACACCATCGCCGTAACAGAGGGTGCGATAGGGCTGGCGATCGCTCAGCAGGAGACCTACAGGGAGATGCCGTACGAGATCGACATGGACCGGCTCGTGGCTGGAGGGCTGCTCCACGACGTTGGCAAACTGCTGGAGATAGAGCCGGATGGGGAGGGCGGTTACCGAAAGAGCAGGAGCGGGAAATGCGCCAGGCAC
>JAUVCY010000077.1 GCA_030595585.1 Thermoplasmatota archaeon | reverse complement strand
CCTCATTCGATCCGTACTATCTGGATCTATATCGTTACTGAGAGAGACACCTGAGGATGAGTTCATTATGATATTTCCTATTATGGAGACATTGCCATTTCCAGATACATAGGTCCCAATCCAACAATTATCATAGGAATTTTTACTGATCTCGGTCAGGTCACTGTTTTGAATGACCGTTCCATATCGATCACAATCTCTTACAATATTTTCCTTAACAATAAGCTCCTTATTCCCACTCAGAGATATCCCTGTCGAGACGTTTTCAATGATGTTTCCAGAGGCTAAACCTCGGGTGGATAGGCTGAATCTTATACCTGAGTTATGGCTGTTCCATATTGTATTCTCATCTACTTTGATATCTTGACCATTCTGTACTACAACGCCGTATCTTCTGAAATTACGGATATATGAATTTGTGATCGTCAGGTTATCTGAATTTATTGCATACACACCTGTTTCAAGATCGGATGTAATAAGACCATTGATCACTATCCGGGAACAGCTGATTAATGTAAGCAGTGTCCCGACCTCGACGATCGTTTTATCCTTGATCACCAGGTCAGAGACGTTTACAAGGATCATCTGGCTGTATTCCTGGTCCACCTCTCCATCATTAAAATCACGGTCCTTTATCATCAAGATCGGCACATTATTTACTGTGTTGTTGGGAGGAATGGTACTGTTGTAGAAATCCCCATGTGCATTATTAACATGGATCCCACATCCAAGGAATTGATTATTGTACATCACAAGCCCATTGAAATAGCCGATTTTGAGTCCGCTAATGTACCCTCTTATTGTGTTGTCTTGAATAAGGATATTGGTGCCATGCACACTCATTCCATATCTTGAGAATCCTTCTATATCGCAATTCCGAATGACAAGGTTATTAATGTGACTTGTCTCAATTCCGTAATTTTTACTATCTGTGAAATTGGAACTTTCAATGAGAACATTTTCGCATACCAACATATCTATTGCTTGATAATTGTTCCGTAGATTAACATTTTGTATCGTTACATTATCTACATTATAGATAAGGAAACCTCGATAGGATGAACTCTCTATCACGGACTCCTTGATCAGGATGTGTGAACAATGATATATTTCAATGCCGTTCTCGGGGCCGTTGCTGAGATCGCAATGGAGAATGGTGATGTTGTAGCACTCCATAATCGAGATCGAAGGGTCGCTGAAACCCAAGAAAGTGTTGTTTTCCAGGGTTATATTGGATGAACCATGTAGACCGATCCCTGTTCTCGTTGTATTAAACGTACAGTTGATTATATTGAAATGAAGAGTGGTGTCACGGATATAGATCGTTCCAGTGCTCTCTATGAACGAGTACTCATCCAGAAGATAAGGGTTTCCTTCGGTACCATTTCCGGGCCACCCTTCAGCAAGAGCTTGGTCCACGAGTTCAGCGTCTCCACTCAGGCTGATCCCCTCGTGGGATGTAAGCCAAATGGCGTTTTCTTCCCAATTGGTCGATCCAATATCACCTTCCACTTCACCGGTTCCGATCCCGATAAATTGGATAAGAATAAGGATGACTACAATAAGTATTGTCGATACCACTCTTCTCAGCATTTGATCACTCCAATAACTTCTGGAACATCGAGTCTTGATCGATTCTCTTCCGGGCAATAGAGTGTAACAGATGGTATATATGCTTAATGACCCGTTGAGCAATTACCTTTCAATTCCTTCCCCACGCAACTCCGAATAGCAAATAATTGATTTGGTTGATAATGTTGGGAGAGCTAGTTAATATTATGGTAATTTGATCTACTTTCAAATCAGATAACAATACTAGAGGTCCATATTCTACTTGTTCCACTTTATGAAATCCCTGATTATAACGTCGTGATCGAATGCCAACTTTGGAAGCTTCTTAAGATCATGCCACTTCGCCTCGGCGGCGTCGTCCCCTCCCTGGATCTCCCCTCCGGTCATCTTAAGGTGATATACAATTGAAACGATGTGTCCCCTGGGGTCCCTCCCCGGTGTAGTAACTGCCTTGAACTCACCTATCATCTCCGTCTGCAGGTTCGTCTCCTCCAGGACCTCCCTGACGACCCCCTCCTCCCCGCTCTCGTCATATTCAAGGAACCCGCCAGGAAGCGCCCATTCACCCTGAAAGGGCTCCCTTCCCCTTCTGATCAACAGTATCCTCTTTCCCTTCTCATCGAGCACTATCCCGTCAACTGCCAGCTTCGGATGTTTTCTGGAGCTGTCCGTTTTCGCCTGGATCCTCTCCTTCACCATTTCATCTATATGGTCCACCGACTTCCTGTAGTTCTCCATCGCCACGCTGGTGTGGGATTCGATGATCGACCAGGCCAGAGACAGCGACTCGAACCTGATCTTGTACCCCTTCCTCGTCTTCTTCGAAGGGCCCTCCTCCACATCGTCGAGGGGTATGACGACCTCCTCCAGAAGGTCAAGGCCCTTGAGCTTGTTCAGGTATCGATAGAGCGTGGATTTGCTGGAATCGAGCTGGTCCAGAAGCTCATCGATGGTCCAGGGTTTTCCAGGGAACGACAGAAAGCAGTCCCTCATCATCCTGTAGGGGATCTCATCCTCCGCCGACTCTGGAATATATCCGATCTGCTTCAGGAAGGTCCTGAGCGCCTCATCGAGATTGTTCTCCCCGGTAAGGGGATTGTTCCTGACTACCCTAAGTTCGAACCCCATCTAAACACCTGCTCCGTGATAGACAACCAGAGATTTAACCATTGAGTATGGCCCGTTCCACGATCCTTTGAATTGATGAAACTGTTCGGGAAAAGATGATATACGGATAGGCTTTTCCACCAGATATGGTAAAGAAGCCCCAGAAGAGGTCCAAGGCGGTTAAGGAGGAGGAGAATATCTCTGACATCTTCGAAGGCCCCATAAAGGAGAGGAGATACGGCCTGCGCGTCGACGACGAGGTGGACGTGACTGTCATAGCCGGAAACACGCTCATGAACGTCGAGGGAAGGGTGCTCGCCTTCAACGACGATATGGAGATCGTTGACGTTGATGGCTTCTACCACCGGATAATCATGGACTGGGTTGTTGACATCAAGATCAAGAAGCACAACAGGCCCCCCCAGAACCTGGACCCGGAGTTCTCAAAGAGGCCCCCAAGGGCAAAGGCGAAGAAAACCCACGTGGACCAGGCGTACAGCTGAAGGGCAGATCACCACTATATCGACCAGATAAGTTCACTTTTATCAGAAAGCTCACTTAAGCATGAGCGGAACTTTATTAAGGGATTCTCACTTTACTCCAGACGATGGTCCAGTACGAGCAGGAGATCGACGGTCCAAAGGACACAATGTGGCTCGCAAGGGAGCGCCTCGCCGAGAAGCTGGCCTCGGAGATAATCCTCTCCAAGAACCCCAGCCAGACCTTCCGATCATGGAGGGAGCAGTTCGCTGTTTCTCAGCAGGACTTGGCAGGTCAGATCGGCGTATCCCCTTCCCAGCTCTCCGACTACGAGAAGGGGAGGAGGAAGAACCCCTCGCTCAACCTGATGAAGAAGGTGATCGCGGGGCTGATAAGCCTTGATGAGATAAGGGGGGCCCCGACCATCAAGAAATACTCAATGGACCTTCAGGACGAGGCTATCATAGATATCGCGGAATTCACCGTCGGGATCAACCCCTCGGTCCTCATAGATGTCATAGAGGGAGAGCTCCAGAAGGAGCACGAGGATGAGTCGGAGAACTACATCAGGAGGCCCATTATGGGATTCACCCTCATAGATTCCATTCTCGGTGTGCTGAGGTTCTCATCGATGGATTACATGAAGGTATACGGCAGGTCAACGGAGAGGGCCCTTCTGTTCACGAAGGTGGCCTACGGCAGGTCACCCATGATAGCCGTCAGGTCGCATCCCATCAAACCTGCAATGGTCATATACATCAAACCCGACAAGGTCGACCGGCTGGCAATAAGGCTCGCCCGCCTGGAGAGGATACCTCTTGTCACCACTGAACTGGACGTGGAGGAACTGAGCCACAGGTTGAGGAAGCTTATCTGAGAGCGGGGTGATATCTTGAGATCGGGAATAGTCAGCTATGGAGTGTACATACCACGGTACCGGATATATCCGGCCGAGATAGGCAGGGTCTGGGGACAGGATGGAGAGGCGATGGGAAAAGCCCTTGGGGTGGAGGCGAAATCCGTCCCGGCACCCGACGAGGACGCCGCGACGATATCGGTGATGGCCGCAAGGAGGGCTCTGGCGAGAAGCTCCATAGATCCGAAAGATATCGGGGCGATCTTCGTGGGAAGTGAATCCCACCCTTATGCGGTGAAGCCCACGGCGACGATAGTCTCCGCCGCGATCGGTGCGACCCCGGTGATGACCGGAGCGGACCTGGAGTTCGCCTGCAAGGCGGGTACGGCCGGCTTCCAATCATGTCTTGGCCTCGTCAACAGCGACGATGAACAGATCCCCATCAGATATGCGCTTGCGATCGGTGCCGACACCTCGCAGGGTGCTCCAGGCAACGCACTTGAGTACTCCGCATCCGCAGGAGGTGTAGCACTTATAGTGGGGAAGGAGAAGGTCATCGCTGAGGTTTGCCTCACCATGTCCTACACGACGGACACCCCGGACTTCTGGAGGAGGGAGGGGATGATGTACCCATCCCATGCAGAGAGGTTCACCGGCGTCCCCGCATACTTCAAACACGTGGAGATGGGGGCGCGTCAGATCATGGATGGGATGGGCACCAAAGCTTCTGATTACGACTACGCCGTATTCCATCAGCCCAACGGAAAGTTCCCCCTGAAGATCTCAAAGAGCCTGGGGTTCGAGAAGGAGCAGATCATGGCAGGACTCTGGACCCCCAAGATAGGCAACACCTATTCGGCGTCCATGATGATGGGCCTGGCCGGCATTCTGGATCTCGCCAAGTCGGGAGATAAGATACTGGCGGTATCATACGGATCGGGTGCGGGTTCGGACGGCTTCCATCTGGAGGTCACCGACCTCATCTCGGAATACCCCAGGAGCAAGGCCCCACTGGTCTCCGAGGCAGCTGCGAACGGGATCGAGATAGATTACGCAACCTATTCCAAGTTCCGCAAAAAGCTCAAGATGGAGGGAGAATAATGGGAAAACTGGCCAGGGACGTCGCCGTAATAGGCGTTGGACAGACCAGGTTCGGGGAGCACTGGAACCTCACGTTCAGGGAGCTGGGTATCGAGGCAGGTTTCCGGGCCATGGAGGACGCAGGCATCTCCAGCTCGAGGATCGAAGCTCTCTACACCGGGACCATGTCATCGGGGCTGTTCCTGAACCAGGAGCACGTTTCCGCCATGATCGCGGAGGTGGTGGGGCTCACGGAGAATCAGATCCCCGCCACGAGGATAGAGGCGGCGGGGGCATCGGGGGGCCTCGCCTTCCACCAGGCGATACTGGACGTGGCCTCCGGCCTCCATGACATAGTGGTCGTAGGCGGGGCGGAGAAGATGTCGGACGTGGTCTCCAACGTGGCCACCGAGTTCGTGGCATCGGGCGCGGACCAGGCATGGGAAGGGCTGTTCGGTGCCACAATGCCATCCCTGTTCGCATTGATGGCGAGAAAGCACATGCACGATCACGGGACGACAAAGGAGCATCTGGCCCATGTTGCCGTCAAGAACCACGTACATGGTGCGAAGAACCCCCTGGCCCAGTTCCAGAGGGAGATCACGATGGATATGGCGGTGAACGCGGCCATGGTCGCCGACCCGCTTGGAATGTACGACTGCGCTCCGTCCTCGGACGGCAGCGCCTCACTGGTCCTCTGCGATATGAAGACCGCAAAGGAGCTGTCGGACAACCCGATAAGGGTGGCGGGGACGGGGCAGGGCTCCGACTCCCTCTCCCTTGCCAACAGGGAGGAGATAACGTCCATGAGGTCCACCGTGGCTGCCTCAAGGAGGGCCTACGAGATGGCAGGCGTCGGACCAGGGGATATCAAGGTCGCGGAGGTTCACGACTCCTACACCATCAGCGAGATAATAGCCATAGAGGACCTCGGATTCTTCAAGAAAGGTGACGGAGGTTTCGCAACGGAGAGGGGGGAGACGGCCCTGAACTCCACGATTACGGTGAACCCGTCGGGAGGCCTCAAGGCAAGGGGCCATCCCCTGGGCGCCACGGGTATCGCGCAGATAAACGAGCTGGTCATCCAGCTGCGCGGAGATGCGGGCGACCGCCAGGTCAAGGATGCCAATATCGGCCTTGCACACAATATCGGTGGGACCGGTGGAACCGCCGTGGTCAACATCCTGGAGGTGGTCTGATGGCGGTGGCGAGACACTGGAGGAACCAGGACCAGAGGTACAACCTGGCAGGCACCCACTGCAAGGTATGTGGGGGACACTTCTTCCCCAAGACGTCGATGTGCCCAACGTGCCACAGAAGGTCCATGGGAAAACTGGAGAGGTTCCAGTTCTCCGGGAACGGGACCATATCATCCTACACGATCATTCACGATGGAATGCCGCAGTACTCCTCCCAGGTCCCGTACGTGATCGCCTATATCGACCTGGAGGAGGGGGACCACATCATCGGTCAGATCGTTGACTGCGAGCCCTCCGAGGTGGAGATCGGAAAGGGTGTGGAGATGGTGTTTCGGAAGCTCTCGGAGGAGGGAAGGTCGGGAACCATTCAGTACGGATTCAAGTTCCGTTTGACCATGTGACCGAATATACCAGGGGAGAACTTTTTAAAGGGATTCGGTATTGGCGCCACCGAGGCTGTTCACAATGGACGAGTATGACGATGTTGAAGTGGTGGAGGAGGCCCCCCTTGACCCCAAATGGTATGGAGTTCCCCCTGCCGGGGAGAGGAAGGTCCCCAGCAGGATGAGATATATACTGGAGATCACGGCGGTCCTCGCCGTTGAGTTCCTGCTCTGGGGAATATACCGGGCTCTCACGGCAGATTTCTACGCCGGGTTCGGAACGTACTGGTTTTACATTGGCCACATCATCGCTGCTCCAACGATCCATCTTGGTCCGATACTGATCTACTGGAAGTTCTTCAGAAAGGAGAGGCTGTGGGTAAAGACCGACAGGGACGAGAATGGCCACATGAGCATCGATTTCGGCCCCTTCAAGATGACCAGGAAGCTGCTGCTTTCGGCCGTCCTTGTGGGGTTGTTCGGCGGCATCGTCTGGCGCGTTACGGAGATGGTCGTATACAGTGGGGCCAGCACCGTGATGGGAGGTAGCTACATGGGGTCCTTAACCCTGTTCAACCTGTTCTCCGGTGGCGATGTTGGGGTGTTCTTCCTGATGACCTTCGTTATGTTCTTCATAGTCGGACCGGTTGAGGAGTTCGAGTTCAGGTCCTTCGTTCACGACCAATCCGCAAGGGTCCTGCCCCTCTGGGCCGCACTTACTTTTTCGTCCATCTTCTTCGGCCTATCTCACATTCCCATTGCAATAACCGTTTACAAGCTGACCCCTATGGAGCTGCTGTTTGCGGAGATCAGCTGGATGACGGCGGGGGCGGTCTTTGGAGCCCTTTACATGTGGTCCCGGAATATATTCGCCGTGATCGTGATGCACGGGATCGGCAAC
>JAUVCY010000281.1 GCA_030595585.1 Thermoplasmatota archaeon | reverse complement strand
AGGGTGCCCGTTGAGAACATGATAGGGGAAAGGGGCATGGGATTCATAGGAGCAATGGACATTCTGGATAGGGGCAGGACCGCGATAGCCGCCCTTGCTGTCGGATTGGCACAGGGTGCCCTCGATGAGTGTATCGAGTATTCAAAGCAGAGGGAGCAGTTCGGAAGACCCATCTCCAAGTATCAGGGAATACAGTGGATGATCGTTGACATGGCAACAGAGATACATGCGGCAAGATTGATGGTCCACAATGCGGCCAATCTGGAGGACCAGGGAAAACCATTCAGCATGGAGGCGTCCATGGCAAAACTGTATGCATCGGAGATGGCGGTCAGGGCGGCGGTGAACGCAGTGCAGGTCCATGGTGGATATGGACTGACCAAGGAGTACGCCGTAGAGAGGTTCTTCAGGGACGTAAAACTCTACACCATTGGAGAGGGTACATCCGAGGTGCAGAGGATGGTAATAGCCAAGCGATTGGGTCTGTGATATCTCGCGAACCTTGATCACCAATCCCATTAAATAGCCCGTATATAGTTGAGTTGAACCACATGAAATGGCCAAGTCGGATGCTTCACAAGGTGCCCATGATCCTGTTCGGAACGATGTCCCTTCTGGTGATATCTTTGTTCCTGGCACCTGCAACGCTGGATGAAGGTGAGGTGATGGGCCTGGACGGCGGAGCGAATATGATAGACTACTGGGACCAGTGGTCGGAGATGGGCCCCTTTCACAAGGTGATGTACACCTTTGGTGATTTCAACTGCCATCAGAAAGAGGATAGGACCATAATCATCAACGGCAACCAGATGCCACTCTGCGCCAGGGATGTGGCGATATTCCTGGGAATGGGTTTCGGGTCGCTACTTCTCGTAAGGGCAAGGGCCGATGACTCACCCATGGATACCGGGCTTTCGATACTGCCACGAAAGTTGGTCAAAGGAAGGTCCGGGAGAATAAAGGTGGTAATTGGCGTAATGGGGCTTGGACTTCTCCTTTTGCCAACTGCCCTTGATGGGGGGATACAGATGATATCCTCGATGGGGCTGCTGCCGGGCACCCTATCATACGAGAGCACAAACCCGACGAGGCTGCTGACGGGTTTTCCAACCGGGATCGCCGTTGGGCTGATCTACTCCTCACTTCTGATGGCGCTATTTTCCAGAAGGGAGGATGGACTGGACCCCCTGATAAAGGTGTTCAGCTGAGATTTGCTTCATGGGAAGCGGTTTAATATCAGTAGTTGATAGGACCATGATGACGGATCCTGACGACAATTCACAAGTTGATGGCCATCACAGGACCATCAAGATCACCTTGTGGAGGGAGAGGAGAAGCATTGATGTTGACATCCACGATGGTGACAGGGTGATCGATATCATAAAGAGGGTAGGTTCACCTGTGGACGGGACCCTTGTGTTCGATGGTGATATTCCCCTTCCCATTGATGGAGAGATAAAGGGATACCCCGAGCTGAAGATCATCTCGGTTGCATCTGGAGGATGATGATATGGAAGAACCGATAAACGTTTTTGTTCTTGGAACGGCCGGATGTGGCAAATCAACTTTGGTCGCTGCCTACGCTGATTGGATGTACAGGAACCAATATTCCACCACCCTGGTCAATCTTGACCCGGGGGTGGAGACCTTACCTTATGAGCCTGACGTCGACGTAAGGGACCTATTCACCCTATCCGAGGTAATGGAAGACTACAGCCTGGGGCCCAACGGTGCCCAGATAGTCGCAGCTGATATGCTTGCGTTGAATGCCAAAAAGCTGAAGGATGACATATCATCAAAGGAGTCGCACTACATTATTTACGATACTCCGGGCCAGCTTGAGCTGTTCACATTCCGTGAGGCATCAAAGGAGCTGATGAACGGGCTCTATCCGAAAAGATCTGCCATGCTCTACTTGATAGACCCATTCAACGCCAAAACACCTTCCGGGTTCATAAGCCAACTGATGTTATCCAGCCTGTGCAAGCTCAGGTTCCAGATACCCTCCATGGACCTCATCTCCAAAATGGACATGATCACTTTTGAGGACGAGGAGAGGCTACAGGGTTGGATCGATCACCCCGAAAGGCTGCTTGATGACACTTTCACAGAATCAAGTCAGACGGGATCCCTGAATGTAGAGCTGAACATAGGGATACACAGGGCGCTTGACGAGATGGGGCAGTTCGGAAATATCAGAAAGGCTTCCTCCGTAACCCAAAATGGCGTGGAGGAGATATACAGGTTCGTCCAGATGGCCCTTGGGGCAGGGGAGGACCTGGAGAAGATCTGAGGGTTGTTTTCGGGAAATGGTTATTACATCATAAACGCGATCGGGTCGTTAGGATGAAAGAGGAACGGGAATCACTGAAGGAGCACAACTGCGGTTTCTGCGGAAAGACATCGTGTATAGCCTACGGGATATCACCTGATGGGTCCTGCCCGTTCGATAGAGAGGGATCGCAGAGACGAAGGGAGGAGCTGAAAAAGGAGATACATCGGAGGTTCAAGCGATCAAGGACCTCTCCGATACCCAAAGAGATCACCCCCTGCTCCGAGTATACGCGTTTCACACTCGAAACTGTGGTCGAGGATCCCAACGAACCTGGCAAGAACGCAATATTCGAATCCCGTTCGATGGGAACACTGTTCAATTCGGGAGATTATAAGGACATCAAATGGTCGGATAAACTGGGATATGGTATGGCCGTGGTGGATGATGAGGTCAAATTGATGGTCCATACCAAGGGCAAGATGGTAATACGGAGGGCGCTTGACCGGGATTATGCAGAGATACATTTTCTCGCCTTGAAGGCATTGATCCTACCGTCCATGTACTGCGCGATAACGGGTCAGACGCTCTGGGAGATACTGGTTGGGGCGCATCTGGCCGAAACTGGTGTCTTCCCTGAACCTTCGGATGATCCCCATAAATGCAGATCATCGATACTAACCCGCATAGCCCTGGAAAGCAGCGATGTTGAACATGTCATGCGGGGATATTCAAAGGAGAACCAAACGACGGGAAGGACCATGAGGGATGCAATTAAAGAGCTGTTGTCAGGAGATCGACCGGACACGGTAGAGATATTGCACCTCTCAAAAGACCTTCACCTGGTGATAGAAGAGAGGCTGAAGGAGATATCCAGGCATCTCCTGGATTCTGGAACCATCGAAAGAGGAGAGTTCGTGGGGAGGTCATCGTTCCTTCTATCCGTATCACGATCTCTGGAA
>JAUVCY010000154.1 GCA_030595585.1 Thermoplasmatota archaeon | reverse complement strand
GAATTCCTTGGCAAACCGTTCGCAGCGGTCTGTTATGATTATCTATCCTGTGAGAGGGTGGTCATGGACCGGGGAGACACCATTACCGCAATAAGGGCCTCTTCGTCGGTCCCCGGCCTCTTAACTCCTGTGAAATACAAGGGGAGGTTGCTTGTTGACGGCGGGATGATAGATCCGGTTCCAGTGACCGCTGCTCGGGGCCTCGGGGCGGACGTGGTGATCGCAGTGGACCTGAACCACTTTACAGTATCAAAGAAGGCCTACAGGAATAAGAAGGAAGACGCCCCCTCTGAAGACCCAAATGTCCACCCTCTTCTGGCCCTGCTGGAAAGGACAAGGAACCTGAAAAAGAGAAGGGACCTGAGCCCAGGGATCCTCAATATGATGATGGATTCCATCTATATCATGGAGAAAAGCCTGACCGATATCAACCTGAAGAACAGCCGGCCGGAGATAGTTATCAGGCCGGATCTGGGAAGTATCAAGTTCATGGAGTTCCACAGGGCGGAGGAGGGGATCGCACTGGGAAGGTCGGCGACAGAGGACCTGATGGATGATATCCTGAAAGCGGTGGGCCGATAGTGCCCATTAGAGATGGACAACTATCTTCAAACTTGGTTTTTAGCATTGTTTTGTTTCCACGTCGGCATCATTCAACTCCCTCCATGCGATGAGTTTTCGGCAATTTTTTAAATGAGCATAGTGGATATTGACAAATGCCACTTGTCAAGATGTGGATTCTTGACAAATCCGAGTTAGCAAGATATTAATAATTGATAATTCATATTTGTCATATGCTCTCTTCTGATCGAATACGTCAGGTACTTACGGAGCAGAGGAATGATTTCCTGGAACGTCCTCTTGGTGTGAGACGAAGTGCTTTGGATGAATTGGTAGAAAAGCTGTCAGTTCCTCATACTATCGTTATCACTGGCCTGAGGCGATGCGGGAAATCAACGATCCTGCGCCAGCTGGTAGAGGAACTGGATGAGCAAAATTTTTTCTATATCAATTTCGAGGATGAACGGTTGTTGGATATTGAAGTAAAAGATTTCCAGCAACTCCATGAAGCCCAGATAGAGTTGTTCGGCGAAAGCAGGTTATTCCTGTTGGATGAGGTCCAGAATATTTCAGGTTTCGAGATGTTCGTAAGACGCTTGATGGAACAAGGTTACAAGTTCTATATAACTGGATCCAACGCCCGATTGTTAAGTTCCGAGATAAGCACAAAGCTGACCGGGCGCCACCTTGATGTAATGATCCGTCCCTTTTCATTTACGGAATTTTTGGAATTCAGGGAATACCAGGTAACAAATGATTCCATCTATACCAGCGAAGGAAGAATGGATCTGAAGAAGCTCTTCGAGGAATATCTATTAAAAGGAGGCATGCCAGAATACCTGACTTACGGCAAGCTGGAGATGGTCCTGAGGACTTATGAGGATATTGTCCTGAAGGATATCTCGATAAGGCACGGGATTGAAAATGTGAAGAATCTTCGTGATATTTACCGTATGTTAATAACGAATTTCAGCAATCCATTTACATATCGCTCGTTGGAGAGGTCGTTTGAATTCGCAAGTTGGAACACTCTTCAGAAGTATGTAAGTTATCTTGAAGAATCTTATCTTGGGTCTGTTTTGAACATGTTCTCCCACAGCATTAAAAAGCAGCTTGTTAACAAAAAGAAGTTCTATGTTTCTGATAACGGTTTCATCGAGGCGGTCAGCACCAGAATGACCAAGGATCGTGGGAGGCTGATCGAAAACCTTGTCTGTAGGGTTCTGGAAGAGAGACATGACGTCTTCTACTTCCAGGGAAAGAACGAATGTGATTTCGTAGCGTTGGCCAGGGGCACCGCCGGACCGCAGGTATTTCAATGCACCTGGGAACTCACTCCACTCAACCGGGAACGGGAGGTAAATGGCCTGATAGAAGCGGCGAAACAGCTTGGGATCGATCATGGAACCATTCTTACCATCGATCAGGACGAGGAGTTCGAAATGGATGGAATAAAGTTGATAGTTACACCTGTGTGGGTCTGGTTGCTTAGATACTATGGGGCATTGTGATCCCGATAGTGCCCATTCCTCAAAGTATGATGCGGCTCGTAGGATTACAAATATTAATATGGTGATAGGGCTCTTCAAATAATATGAAATTGTCGGGACAGCATCAGTTCCTCCTCGCCGCGAACCTGGTGATGCTCGTCTCTTTTTCAACGTATTTCATCCTGTCAAAGAACTACGAGTTCATCATCTACGTCGGGGTGATCATCGCACTCCTTTCCTTGATATTCTACACAAAGGACCGTGTCCATTATCCTATACTCTGCCTCTGGGGCCTTACCCTCTGGGCGCTTATGCACATGGCGGGAGGAACGATCTATCTGGGCGGAACGAGGCTGTATGAGCTGATACTGATCCCGATCTCCGATACATATGAGATATTCAAATATGACCAGTTCGTCCATATACTTGGATTCGGGATCGCAACCTACATTTTCTACGGGATATTGAGGTCGATCCTTCGAAAGGATCTGCAGAAATGGACGGCGCTATCGATCATAGTCGTTATGGTGGGTCTTGGCATAGGCGCTTTGAACGAGGTTATCGAGTTCTTTATCACGGTCATCGCTCCCAGCACCGGGGTTGGAGGTTATATCAACACATCACTTGACCTGGTGGCAGATCTGATCGGCGCGATCTGTGCTTTGATAATTATCAGGATCAATGAAAGAAGGAAGATGTCCAATTCGACCAGAACTTGAATAAAGCAGAGATGGAGAGCATATTAATTCAATAAAATAAAGCGCGGGGGAGAAGCATCGGAAGGTCTGCAACAGAGGATATGATGGATAATATCCTGAAGGCAGTGGGCCGATAGCGTCCGATCCTCAAAATAACATCTTATAAAAAGGACAATGATCGATGAAGGCAACCCGGGAATTATGTAAAATCATAATATATGAAGCAACAGCATTCGGAATTGTATTGTTGTGTTCGAGGTAGTACCATGGGTAAATTGATATTGGTATCAAACAGGCTCCCCATGAATTTGGAAAAAGATCCAAAAGGGTACCAGTTCACCCCCAGCATCGGTGGATTGGCGACGGCCCTGGCGCCTTATCACAAGGAGGGCAACTCCGTATGGGTAGGCTGGCCCGGCATCACCGCCGAGGAGTGTTCCTCCGAGGATATCAGGAAGATCAAGGAAGGATTAACGGAGAGAAGATGCCGTGGTGTATTCCTTTCATCCAAGGATATCGAGGATTACTATGAAGGCTTCTCGAACAAGACGATATGGCCACTTTTCCATTACTTCATCAATCATGCCAGCATGGAGGAGAACGACTGGATCGCATACAAGAAGGTCAACGAGAAGTTCGCAAGCGAGATACTGAAGGTGGCAAAGAAGGGTGACACCATCTGGATACATGATTATCATCTATTCCTCCTCCCAGGTATGCTGCGAAAGAAGATCCCGGAACTGTCGATCGGCTTCTTCCTGCACATTCCGTTCCCATCTTCAGAGGTTTTCAGAACACTCCCCTGGAGGAATGAGATTCTCCGAGGTATAATGGGAGCCGATCTCATCGGATTCCACACCTACGATTATGTGATCCACTTCATAAGCAGCGTCAGAAGGCTTCTGGGTTACGAGAATTCCCTTGGATACATCCATGCGGGAGCAAGGACGGTCAAGGTCCGGGCCTTCCCGATCAGCATAGATTTCGATCACTACTCGAAAGCTCCCGCTTCCAAAGAGGTCCTCAAGGAGAAGCAGCAGATCCTGAAAATGGTTGAGAACCGAAAGATAATCATGTCCATCGACAGGATGGATTACACCAAGGGTATTCCCCAGCGTATCAGGGCCTACGGACGTTTTCTGGAAAAATATCCGGAGTATCATGAGAAGGTCACCCTGATAAACGTGGCAAGTCCCTCCAGGATACATGTGGACACCTATCAGGACCTCAAGCTTGAGGTGGAGCAGCTTGTTGGCGAGGTCAACGGTAAATTCACCCGATTGGGGTGGGTCCCCATCTGGTATATTTTTCAGAACATCCCCGAGAATCAGCTCCTGGCGCTCTACAGCGTGTCGGATGTGGCATTGATCACACCGCTCCGGGACGGCATGAACCTTACAGCGAAGGAATACATCGCATCCAAATCGGACCATTCCGGCGTTCTAATACTCTCCGAACTTGCCGGTGCCGCAAAGGAACTTGGAGAATGCCTACATGTCAATCCGCATAATGTAGAGGATATCGCAGATGCGATCTTCCAGGCACTTGAGATGCCAGGGGAGAAGCAGGTCCGCAGCAACAGGATCATGAGGGAGAGGATCCAGAAATATGATGTGGATAGATGGGCATCCGATTTCGTATCCGAACTCCAGCGGATCAAGGAGATCCAGACGGTGAAAGGCTTCAGCAAGATGGATAAGACCATTACTGACAAACTTCTCAAGGACTACAGAAATGGAGATCGACGACTGTTCCTTCTGGATTACGACGGAACCCTCATCAAGTTCAAGGGTACCCCTGATGAGGCAGTTCCCGACCCCGAGCTCAGGTCCATTCTGAAGTCTCTTATTGAGATGAAAGGTAACGAGCTCGTAATTGTCAGCGGCCGGGATAAGGATACCCTGGAGAGATGGCTTGGCGACATGGACCTGAACATCATAGCCGAACATGGGGTCTGGATCAAACCCAGAAAGGGTCAATGGAGCATGATAGAACAGCTAGAGGATTCCTGGAAGGAGAAGATCAGGCCCGTTCTGGAATCATATGTCATCAAGACCCCGGGAGCATTCGTCGAGGAAAAGGGGCACTCCCTGGCGTGGCATTACAGAAAAGCGGACCAGAACCAGGCCCAGGCCCAGATCAGTGAGATGAAGGAGACACTTCACAACATGATCTCCAATCTCAACGTGGGAATACTGAACGGCAACAAGGTGATAGAGATCAAGAACATCGGTGTTAACAAAGGAAGGGCGGTCAGGAAATGGACCGAGGGGAGGGATTGGGACTTCATCCTTTCAGTGGGGGATGATTGGACGGACGAGGATATGTTCGAGGTCATTCCGGAGAAGGGGTACTCAATAAGGGTTGGCTACACCAATTCAAAGGCCAGGTTCAATCTCAAGAACGTGGATGAGGTCCGGGATCTGATCCGGAGGATAGCAGTGGAAGATACAAGATGACCTATACTTCAGTGAAAACCTTTTAATCCCCTTCCTTAATCACCCGCCTATTGGACGGGCACGAAATGATCGATATCGAGCAGTACAGGGAAGTGGTGGGCGATCAGCGTATCAACGAGCTCATCGAAAAGGCGAAGGCGCACGAGGGGAAGAGATACCTGATGGTGAACACC
>JAUVCY010000136.1 GCA_030595585.1 Thermoplasmatota archaeon | reverse complement strand
CAAGCGATCTCTCCAATGATCCAAGTTCCACACGGCACTCTTTCAGATCCTTCGATCCCGCCTCTATCTCCCGGTCCCTCTTGTCCAGGGATGCCTTCTCCTCATCCAGCTCTTTCTCCTTCCGGGAAAGGGAATCCCCCTTCTCGGCGATCTGATGTGATGTGTTCTCAAGCTGCTTTCTGTACTCTTCCAGCTGCTTTCCATAATCTTCCAGCTGCTGAGCCCTTTCCTCGATGTCCTTTGGGACCTCTGCAGGTGTTTCAGCCTCACGGGACTCAAATGCCTCCAGCCTCTTTTCGAAGGTTGCGATGTGGTCGTTCCTGGTCTTCAACTGGCCTTTCACCTCTTCCAGCTGCTCCGTAAGGCTCTCCTTCTCCAGCGATCCATCGAACCTCTTTGCGATCTCCCTGTTTCGCTTCTCCAGGGATATCCCGTGTTGGTCGAGCTGCATCCTGTACCCTTCCAGCTGTGCCCTTCCCTCCAGAATATGTACCCTCTTCATCTCGATGGTCTGACGAAGTACCTCCGGAACCTCCACACCCTCCTGTACCGCCCTCTCGAGTTGGTCGACCTGTGTCTCCCTCTCCGCGAGCGACGTCTCCAGCTGTGACATCCTCTTCGTCATCGCATCGATCTGGGAGGTGCGATCCCTCTCCTCCTTGACCTCTCCCAGTTTGCCCCTTAGCTGGACCCTCAGGTCTCCCAGCTCTTTCTCCTTCTTGATGAGGGCATTCTCCATTTTCAACAGTTCTTTATCCCTCTGGTCCAGCTCCTTCCGCAGCTTGTTCTGCTCCCTTTTCTTTTTGGCGGCCTCTTTTTTTGCCCCGGCCTCAAGTGACTCAACGCTCTTTTTCCTCTCTGTCAGATCTGTGTCAAGCGCCTCAAGTTCCAAACGCCTTGCATCGTCCGCTTCCTTTTTCTCCAGATGGTCCTTCTTCAGAGCGGATATCCTCTTTTCAAGGTCCTTCTCCCTTTTGGAGAGATCTTTCTCTCGAACCACCTGGTCTTTCTTGGTTCTCTTCACCTCATCCTTGAAGGATGATTCGCTCGCCTGAAGGTGGTTCTGCGCCTCGTCCAGCTCCTGTTTTATTTTCGTGACAACTGCCTCTTTCTCGTCCAGTTTTAACTTCTTTTCTGCACTCTCCGACTCCCTTTTCTCGATATCGGATGTTGCCTTCTGGATGTTTTTCGAGCTAACGTCGTTATCCTTTGATATTCCGGACAATTCCACCCTATCGGCCTCTATCTTGGCCCTCTGCTCCTCCAGCTGGGTCCTGTATCCGTTCAACTGCTCCCGGTAGGTATCAAGTTCGGTTCGAGATCGATTTGTATCATTCTCTATCTCATCGATATCCTTCCCCTTCCTGGATAACTCTTCCTCCTGGGAGGCGAGAACCTGTCTCAACATCTCCATCTCTTCCTGCTGTGACACCAGTTTCTGTTTATTGTCCTCCAATTCGCCCCCACTCTTGACGAGGTCCGATTCCCTCTCCGATATGCTTTCTACAGTGGATTCCCTCTTTCTCTTTTCCTCCAGTTCCGCCTCCAGTTCCGCCTTTTTCTCCAGGAGATCGTTCCTCTCTGCAATCAGCTTGCCGATATTGGATGCCTCATCGTCAAGGGTCTTTCGGGCCTCGCCCAGCTCCCCCTCGAGCGTCTTCTTCTCATCGAGCAGCAGATCGTATGCCACCTTGGTCTCCCTGTTGTCCCTCTCTGACTCGGCAAGTTTGAGTACCTCCTCCCTCAAGTTGGCGATCTTCATGTCCTTGTCCAGTAGCTCGGTCCTGCACTTGTCCTTGAGAAGGTTCATCTCCCTGTCGTACTTCACCTTAAGTCTATCCAGCTGTTCCCGCTCTTCATCCTTTCTCTTCTTATCCTTGAGCCTCTTGAACTGCTCCTTGAGCTCTGACATGATCTCCTTCTCTTCCCTCTCCTTGATCCTGGTCTCCTTCTCTGTCGATAGCTCCATCTCTATCTTATCAAGCATGTCAAGGTGTTCGAAGGTGCCCTTTACCTTCGGCTTGTTCTCCCTGATCTCGGATAGCTCTGGTATATACTTATCGCTGGTCCTGTCCCCGATCACGATCCTCTCATTTGGAAATATGGTAACCTCCGAGGAACACCTGGGGCACTTGTAAGCCTTGGGCCTGTCCCGGGCAACAGCTTTGAACTTGGAATCACAGGCAGGGCATTCAAATATGGTCTTGGATGATTCTTCCGGACTCAAATACACACCACCATCAGGATTTCCACTCACTTGGACGAAACACCTATAGACTCCAATCCTTTTTAAATTTTATACTTTGATATGAATAATCCGACGTCGATGGTACATAAAACTTATATTAAGGATATACAGTTGGTCACCCATGTCGGGAAAGAGGGTCTTGATCGCATTTCTACTGCTCGCATCCTTCATAATATCCACAGTTCCAATGCCATCTTCCTCGGAGATGGTGACCAGGACAGGAGAAGGATACTCCATGACCGCACAGGGGTCCGGTGTGGATGATGACAATTCGATAATATTCCTTGCGGGATATGACTGGTACGAGGTCGAAATGAACTTCACGGATATCGTCATCGGCGACGTCACCTGGATCAACATGAGCGTGGTTGAGAAGAACGCAGGACAGTCTAGCTTCGACCTCTTCTCGTTCAATACCGGTATCAGCACGCTCTCATCACATTTTTCTGACGTCCAGGTCGAGGTGAGGTCGCCCGATATCTCAAGCATAGTGGGAGCCAACTTCACATTCTCCTTTGAGGTACTGTTCCACCTCAACTGGTCGCACAACGATAAGATCACCTTCAAGCCGGTGGTAACACTCTCGGATAACACTGTGGTCAGACCTGTCATTGACAGCGTTGTGACCGTCCAGGTGTTTGGATCGCTCGACACCCCCGTTATCGGAGAGGTATTCGATTCCCTCGACAGAAGCATCCAGCAGAACGACGTAGTGGGTGCCAATACATCCATCCATTTCTCAAGTATTGACCTTTTCTACTATCATCCCAACCCCGCTGTGAACCTCACAGGCCTTTCGCCGATGTACGACGAGATCGCGCTTCAATTGACCATTGGGCCATCTTCCTGGAACGGAACCATATCCGATGGAAGCTTCACTGCCGACGTCCAACTTCCCGTGATGGAGGAGGGCATCGTTGAGATCGGAATGGCCATCCCCAATATACCCTCCTCTGGAAAGATAAAGATAGAGATATGGTATTATACGCTTGAGGTCGACGGTTTGGGTCCGACCTTCACCCTGAAGAAACCCGTGGAGAAATCACCCACAACAGATGTCAACTGGTCCATCGAGGTACAGGAAGTGCCCAAGGAGTACCATATCGACGTTGACGGGACCTCCACGGAATATCAGTACAAGAACGCAGGTGGCAACTGGTCTGAATGGATCCCTGCAGAGGAGGTGGAGAACGGCCACATGATCACCGTCAATGGGACGACCACGTGCCTAATAGGAGACGGAAATACCCATCTCAGATTCAGGGCGAAGGACGCCCTTGGCAACTTCGGCACCTCCGGAGACATTCCCATTCACGTGAACACTCCTCCGATAGTTTTGATCCCGGAGATCTTCAAGGGGAGATCATATCTTCAGAATGAGACCCTCAGCCTGGTTGGGGCGGAACTATCCTCGGACCCGGATGATACCAACCTCATATACAAGTACTATTTCGACGGGGATGAGTTCACCGGGGAGGAGTTGGACAAATCCCTTTTCACCGTTTATCCAGGCGAATATACCGTTATGGTCGAAGCGAGGGACCCATGGGGCTCCGTGGGATCTGCATCCTTCGACATAACGGTCATCGAGGTGAAGGAGGAGGTTGTCGAGGAGACCCTTATCGAGCAGCTTCTCGAGCCGCCCATGATATACATTGTCTCCTTCGTACTGATAGTCATCCTGATCGTGATCCTGGTTGTGGTGATACTGGTCATATCCAAGAAGGTCAGGGATAACAACCGGGACGATTTCATACTGGATGAGGATGGCCTTGACGACGGAAGCGCTGCCGAGATCGCGAGAAGGCTTCAGGAGATGTATGCCCAACAACAGTTCCAGACAGCACCTGTCATCGACGAGGATGCAGCCATAAACGATGATGAAGATGAGTTCAGCTTCAACTACAACCTCTATGAGGTTTTGAGCGTTGAGCTGACGTCAGAAGAGAAGGAGATCAAGAAGTCCTACAGGAAACTTGCTGCCTTCTACCATCCAGACAGGGTGAACCTGGATGACTCCATTGATTCCGAGGAGGCCATGGAGATGATGGTCATGGTCAACAAGGCAAAGGAGATACTCCTGAACGCCGAGTTGAAGGTGAGGTACGATGCATTCATCGGTGACGTTGATTTCGAATTTGACATGGAAGAGTGAGGGTCGTTGAGAAACGCTCATATTCGACGTTGATCGGCAGTTCTGATCATCCCGGAGTGCTATGGTAATTCACTCCTTACTAGGTACGGTATCGGTATTTACCGCTTATAGGTTATATACGTAAAGGGACCAATTCCTTCCATTCTGGAGTGAATGTTATGAAAAAACTGGGCTTTAACTTTCTCTTTATGGCAATGAGAAGATTCAACCGCTCCGACATCAAGGCGGTATCGGAGGCGATCGGCACCATTCTGCTTTTGGGGATATCCGTAACACTTGCCGGCGGCGTCGCCCTCTGGACGGCGCAGATAGACCCGGGAGAGGAGGGGTTGTACGTGGACCTGTGGGCGGACGTTCAGGGGAACGACCTCGTTCTCATGCACAAGGGAGGAGATCTTCTTGATGGACTTACAACCACTATCAAGATAAACAACTACGACGGCTCTCTTGCGTACGAGGCCACCTACACGGACCATACGACAGACGTCAGATGGGACCCTGGTGACGAGGTCACAATAGACCTTAATGTGTTCTCAGTTTCGGATATATTCGATGTTAAGGTGATCACCCCCATGCCCAGCGGGATCCTCACCGTCATATTGAGCAACAGGCTCTACAGGACCAACACCGCCTCCGGTCTCCCGGACCTTGCGATAACCCAGGTCGTTCTGATGGATGTTGATGAAAACCCAATTACGAGAATGAACGATGACGGCGTCTACAAGATCAAGGTAGTGGTGAAAAACTATGGATCTGATATGACAACGCAGTTCTTCTCATCCGGAGCCGACAATACCGTTACCAATCTCAGGCTTTTCGATTCAGAGGAGTCGATAGATTTCGTAAATGTTGAGATGGAACATTTCGACGTTTCAACACCTGACACACTTTATGAGGGGGACGCTGGTTTTGGAGTGATGGAGAACCTCGATTACCTTGAGGCCGTGTTTACCTGGTCCCGTACCGTGGCCAATCCCAGGGCACTGGGCACTCATATCCTGAATGTGAAGGTGGTCCCATATTACGAGGGAGAGATCAATTACAGAAATAATTACGTGGAGCGTTCGTATAAAGTTGATAAACTGGTCGTACCTGTTCCCATCTTCGGACCGGACCCGGGGATCTATGACATTACGTTCTCCAACGATGCCCCCAGCAGTGGAGATGAGATCACGGTTACGGTCATCATACAGAACTCGGGTGATAAACCCATTACCAAGATCGACCACCATGTGAATATGATAGTATCAACATGGACACCTGAGATCCATACTGAAATAAGTTCGGTCTCCTACGATTGGCGTGTTGATTACGAAGATCATTACGGCGAATGGAGGTCAGAAAGCCCCACCATTGAACTTGTGGATGATAACTCATTCCCAACCTGTGTCCAGACGGATATCGAACTACTACCCGGAGCCTATTTCTTCTACTATTATACACTTGAGGCCAGGGTGGATGTTCCTGGAGGCGAACAGTGGGTATATGCCACCATAGATGTGTATGACAACCCGGAGCAAC
>JAUVCY010000298.1 GCA_030595585.1 Thermoplasmatota archaeon | reverse complement strand
ATGACGTTAGAGAAGAGTCCAGGAGCACCCCCCTGGAGTTCCATCTCTCCAATATCCTTGTGAACCTCACGTACGAGAACGGAACGCCGGCCGAGGGGGTCTTGGTGGTTTACAAGAACATGAACAGCTTCCACATGATCTCCAAAAACTCCAACGCCACGGGACAGGCGGAATTCGACATTTACGGGGTGGAATGGGGCATCGGTACGATCAAGATCAAGGAGGGTTCCCTAAATCAGGGATATGTCGAGTTCTTCGTTGAACCCGACCAGCAGGTGTATCTTGACATGGTGGTGAAACAGGTCCCGGAGTATGTGAACACCATAACAGGTACTGTTAGGAACAAGACGTCCGGTGCAGCGGTTCCAGCCATCACAGTGACGGTGGCAGGTTACGATGTAAACAGCAATTACATCACCAGAACCAGTATAACGGATGAGCTGGGCCTTTACGAGGTCGATTTCCCCAACTCCACCAGGCCCGTGGAGATCAGGATATATTTCGCCTCAAATGCCGAGTTCTTCGATCATAGAGGATATTTATTTTTCTTGGACCCTCCGGAGACGAAACAGGTGGATATCGACCTGCTTCCCACCCATTTTACGGGCCCTCTCTTCAGGACGAAGTTCTTCAACTCCACCACGGAAGATATAATGGAGACAGATCGCGTGAATATCCGTGGGGTCTCATCGACCTACGAGTTCGATTCCAGGTACATGACCCGATTGGACCACGTAGGCGACTGGTATCAACATGCGCTGCCCACAGGGGAGTATGAATATGATTGGTACGGCATGAAGGAGATGGCATGGAACGTAACGTTCAATTCCGAAGGATACTTCATGATCAACGATACGGACCTGGACTTGGAGCTGGGCATCCCAGTGCCGGAATATGCCCATCTGAACGTGAATATCCGGAATTCAACGGACCCGCTCAGTTCCGCGTATATCCAGTACTTTCATTACTTCACGGACAAGGAGGGAGATACCAGGCTGTATGCTCAATCCTATACCACGTTTTCCGGAAAAGCCCACGTTGGGGTCCCGGTAGGCATGAAAACGGAGGTGAAGGTGTACAAGCCAGGTTATGTTGCTCAATATATTACGTTGGAACCAACCGGAGGGGAGACGTTCAAGAGAAATATCACCCTCGTGAAAGAGGAGCAGGTGGAGAGGCCCATGGGAGATGTGACCATCGTGGTCAAGGACAGGACCACGGGGATACCCCTGCCTTGGGCCAAGGTGGACGGCTGGGGATATAACAACGGCGATTACATAAACGTTGGAAGTGGCAGGTCGACCAACGAGACCGGCGTGTTCACAGGTCAGATACTTCAGGGAGATTACGACTACCTGACCGCGGCCCATAATATCGGGAGAGGTAGAGTAGATATTATCACAATTGGCCCGACCAATCCGGAGATCACCATCTACGTGGACAGGTACAGCTTCTACGGGGACCTGGTCGAGAGTTGGTTCACGGTCAAGGACAGCTCCGGCACACCCGTATCGGGAGTTGAGGTCCGCGTGAGTCCACAGGGTCAAAACCCTGGATTTGGCTCAACGGAGCTCGTTTCTGATAGTTCCGGTGAGGTGAGGTTCCTGGCATATCCTGGGGCGACCTATGCGCTCTATGTGGATGAGGACGCATCATACGAATACCGGCCGCAGTGGGCGTCATCTTACACGTTGTATATCATTCCGCCCTCTGGCGGGGAACTGGAGGACCTCCCGGTATACCCAACCTCTCCACTGAATTCCGTTCACGGCTTCGTGAGGGACAGCGAGACCATGGAGGTGATGCCCCAGGTCGAGGTCGATGCGATGTCGTTCCACATGGGAGAGGACCCGAACTACAACCCATTCTTATCCGAATACTCGACGGATGCAGTATACCTGTATGAGCACAATAATGGGGGTACGAACAGCAATGGATACTACAGGACATGGGGCCTGGATCAAATGCTCATATGGGTTGAGGCGGACGGCTATCTGTCGGTGATCAACAAGCAGGATATGACCACACGGTCAGATAGCCAGGTAGACATCCTGATGGACCCGATACCGGATGAGGGTTTCTGGGTGAACGGGTCCGTCGTGGACCAGAACGGAGACCCCTTAGATACGGGCTGGATCACCGCGACCGATGAGGACAGGGGTGGGGCGCCGGTAAATCTCTATCAGGACCTGGTGAGGGGAAACCAGTTCTCCTTCTATCTGTGGGAGGGAAATTTCTCACTCTTTATGGAGAACCGCACCATCCAGGAGTATATGCCCTTCTACCTGACCTCGGACATGGATGATGTGCTGTTCCAGATCATACCGGAGTTCAGTATCGACGGAACGGTGAGCGATTGGGAGGGGACTCCTTTGGAGGGTCTGAACGTATCACTGATACTGCATGACGAGGTGGAGACGGAGGTCGCCTGGACACTTACAGATGCAGAGGGGTACTACCTTTTCGAGGGGCTCAATATGGGTGATTACACGGTCCGAACGGGATTGGCCGAGCTGTATGATCCTTACGAATCGGAGACGATCGCTGCCAGCGGTTGGCTGGATATCAACGTCCCGATCTCTCTTGAGAACAGGTCTGTTGCTGATATCATCGGCAGGGTCATGGGCGAGGGAGGCCCACTTGTGGATGGTATGCCGATGGGCACCGTAAGCCTCTATCAATATGGTAATCTACTGAACACAACGACCTCGGATGAGAACGGGAGCTACATGTTCCTGAACGTATCGTACGGGGACAACTACTCCGTCAAGGGGTCCGCTCCCGATAATTTGCAGCCCGTGGAGAACGTGAGGTCCGGATATCTGGAGAACTCCACGATCGGTATCACGATCTCTGGATACGAGGTGGTTGTGGACGTCTATCTGCCCTACAAGATCGAATATCCACTGGGGTATCTGAACATCACCTCCATAACTCCTGAAGGAGATGATGTCCCGCTGGATGAGCTTATCGA
>JAUVCY010000027.1 GCA_030595585.1 Thermoplasmatota archaeon | reverse complement strand
GGGGCTATGACCGAGTACCACTCTTTCGCTTTCCACTTATCCTTGAGCTTCTTCGCTTCCCTCGTAGCGCTTCTCCTTGCCATTTCGGTTCCTCCTTTGACCACGCAATGACATGGAATATATTAACCTGTCGGAAAAAACGTGTGAATCTCAATAATATTTTGGGAAAAAGCAGGAACGCTATAGCAAAACCCCGGAAAAAGGGGGGAGAAAAAGGGGGTTTTAAAAAAAACCCCGTGGTTGGGGCCTCACGCCCTGGGGTTCACAACTACGGCAGGTACGTCCCGATTCCTTATCCTCACAGCGATCTCGGTGCCGAACTCCTTCAGGTCGTGTCGGACGTATCCAAGGCCCATTCCGATCTTCTTTCCGGGGATCATGGTTCCCGAGGTGACGATGCCGACGACCTCTTCGTCCTTGAGGATCTCCATCCCGGTCCTGGGGATGCCCCTGCCGTTCAGATGGAAGGCGATGAACTTCTCCTTTACCCCTTCCTCCTTCTGTTTCTCGAGCACCTCTTTGCCCACGAAGTCGTGATCCCACTTGACCACCCAGGTCACGTTGGTATCCAGGGAGGTGTGGTTGAAATCGAAATCCTGGCCTGAGAGGAGGAGCGCCTTTTCAAGCCTCAGGGTGTCCCTTGCCCCGAGCCCGATGGGTTTTATGCCGAACTCCTTCCCGTGCTTGAACAGCGATGACCAGACCGCCCTTGCATCCTCGTTGGGGATCATCAGCTCGAATCCATCCTCACCCGTGTATCCGGACCTCCATACCAGGAAAGTACGATCGAGGTCCTTGAAATGCATGTAGTCGCAGTTGAAGAACTTCATCTCACAGGGGTTGGTGGTCACCTTCCTCATGACATCAACGGCTTTCGGCCCCTGTACGGCGATTATCGCATAATCGTCGGAGATGTTCTCCATCACGGTCCCCTCCTTTCGATGTTTATTGAAGTGGCCCCAGTCCAGGGCGATCTTCGCGGCATTGGGCACAACAAAATAGTGCTCCTCACCCAGCCTTGCCACGATCATGTCATCAACGATATGGCCCTCTTCGTTCAGGAAATGTGTGTATTTCAGCTGCTTCATTCTCATTCCCTTGATATCCTGGGTGAGGATGTTCGAGAGGGTCTCCGTGGCCGTGTCGCCGAATATTCGAAAATTGCCCATGTGGGATACGTCGAAAACACCCACGCCCTCCCGGACCGTTTCGTGTTCATCCGTGATCGTCGTGTAATGCGTGGGCAGATACCAGCCGGAAAACTCTACCATATTTCCGCCGATCTCCTCGTGTACTCTTGCAAGCGGGGTCTCCTTTACCATCTTGTCACCATCCTGTAGTTGGATCGAACCGGACATCAGAAGTGGAATATATTAACCTATGTCCAATGCTAGGGTTTTACTCGAATTCCCTTATGGGCCCGAAGTAAGATATCGCCCCCTGCCGGGCCGGGAGCACAGCACGTCGTTCTCAACTATCAGCTCCCCACGAGAGTACACCGCCTGCGGAAATATCCCGTACAATCCCTCGAATGGGGTCCACCCGCATTTCGAGTGGAGGTCCTCACCCCTTATGCGTCTCGACGAGGAGAGGTCCACGACAGATATATCGGCATCATGTCCAGCGGATATGCTCCCTTTCCCCCCCAGCGAGAACCTCCTGGCGGGGGACCCGCACAGGAGCTGCTGAACCCTCTCAAGCGATGTCATCTGCCCCTTCACCGAGTCGAGCAGGAGGGGCAGCATGGTCTCCACCCCCGGCACGCCCGACGGGGAGTTTAAACCCGCAGACTTCTCATCGATAAGATGCGGGGCGTGGTCGGACCCGACCGTGTCCACCGTCCCATCGTTGAGGGCCCTCCAGAGCGATGCCCTGTGATCGGTATCCCTGAGCGGGGGGTTCATCTTCCCCAGGGCCTCGTTCTCCAGGTTCGCCTCGGCCCACTTGATGTCCATGAACAGGTGGTGGGGGGTCACCTCCACGGTGGCACCGGTCCCCTTCGAGGCCTCGATCCCGTCGCCCGTTGAGATATGAAGCAGATGGAGGTTGGAGGATACCTTTCCCAGGGCATTTGCCGCTTCCCCCACCGCCATCCTCTCGGCTATCGGGGGCCTGTTCAAATCGTGTCTCCTCAGTACCTCCTTTGGATCATCGTCCATCGATCCCTCCTTGAGATACCGCCCGGACTCTGGATGGACCGCCAGAATGGTGTTCGTATCGCCGATCGGGCCCGCAAGGGACGATAGGTCCGAGATGGGATCGAACACGAGCGAGTTGGTCGATCTCCCCAGGAATGCCTTCAAGGCCGTGGGGCGGACGCCGCTTCCCTCCAGAAGGTCTTTCAGCCCGTTCGGATCGGTCTCCGGGGTTATCATCACATAGAGGCCGAAATCAACGTGTGCCTTTCTTCGGACGATATCGAGCTTCTTACCCAGCTCCGATCCGTTCGTGATTGGCGGCGAGTTATTGGGCATGTCGATGACGGTGGTCACCCCTCCGAACGCCGCCGAGACGCTGCCCGAGGCGAAATCCTCCTTTCTGGTTTGGCCCGGGTCCCTGAAATGAACGTGGGTGTCGACCGCTCCAGGCATCAACAAGGCCTTCCCATACCGCCTCAGCTCCCCCGTCTCAGAGATGGAGGGTGCTATCCTCTTCACGGCCTCTATCCTGCCGTCCAGTATGCAGATTGCGGATGAGACCAGCTGACCGTCATCAAGGACCCTCCCTTCCAGGACCAGATCGTATTTCATTTCAGCTCCATCCTTTCAACATCGCCACCTGGCCCCAGCTCGCCGAACACGTGGCCCGAAAAGGCCTTGAACTCGACGTCCCCATCCCGCCAGGCATTTGGCGGAAGGCCGGCCTTGTAGCACGTGTGTGACAGGAACTCCTCCACGTCCCAGTTCCACTCGACCGGGACCTGCGGGAGCAGAAGGCCCAGGAAATGGCCCCTTCGGGCAATAAGCCCATCCCGACCTATCTCCACTTTTCCGATCAGGTCCTCCACCGAGGCGTATGACAGCTCCCTGGGCGGGGTCAATATCGTTACATCGATGATGATGTTATCCATTTCATCCAGTTTGACCCGGGGGAACCTTGGATCCCTGGTCGCCGCACTTTTGGCCACATCCTTGATGGCATCCTCAAGGGACATGATCGGCTCGGTGTATCCGATACATCCCCGGAGCTCCCTGCCGGGATATGTGTTCAAGGTTACGAATGCCCCATACCTATCGGAGAACAGTGGGGTCAGTCCGGGGAGGGCCATACCCTTTTTCCCCAGGTGCTTTTCGATAATTGCCCTGGCAAGCTTCACCGCAGCTTTTCCATCCTCGTCCGTCACCATGGAAGACACCGGACTCTAATGTGCCCGATTTGAGATGAACCTTTCGTCTAACCGGCCGGATAAGGGGTTTCCTGAAGGACGAACATGGTCTGCCCGGATCATGGGTGGGGTTTCATTTTTTTGGCAAGGGTGGAGATGCCATGTTTCTCCGCTCTGGAGGTCTTCAGGAAACGGACGATCTGGGCCTTGAGCTCGTCTTCCATCCCCCTGGTCAATTCCAGGTCGGGAGGCGATTCTATGCTGTCGAACTTCCATTCAGGTACGCTGAATATCCCCTTGTGGCCTTTGTGGTATACGGCGATCCTGTATTTGTCCAGCTCCTCTTTCCGCCTCCTCTCCACGTCATTCCCTGGATCTACCCTTATGTTGATGCCGAAGGATTCGGCAAAGACGGTATCATCGAATAGAGTTGTCTCATCGAAACGACCCCTCTGTATTCCCTCCTGGATGAAGCCTCTTAGCTTGGTGATGGATATGTATCTGCCGGATCTCTCTTTCTCGATCACGGTCCGATCCCCCAGCGGATATTTAATGAACAGCGGGACACGAATGCATTCGTCGTCCAGGAAAACGCCATGTCCGATCCGTCCCTTCCTTCCAAAGAGCTGCCCATGGTCGCTTACGATGATCACCAGGGATCGGTCGAACTGTCCACTCTCCCGAAGAAGCTGAAAAAGCTCACGAACCTTTGCACTGGTATACACGATCTCCTTTCTGTAGGCCTCGAGAAGGCGGTCGGTCACCCTGGGCGTGATAACCTTCCTCAACCTGGATGGGTCCAGATTGAGGTTGTATTCCATCACCTTTTCGGCGAAATATGGCTCATGGACCTCCATGAAGTTCATGGTCACGAAAAGCGGCCTCTCCTTTCGATATGTCCTCATGGTCTTTCTGAAGGAACGCAGTATCCTCTTCGACCCTTTTTCAAAAGGCCAGTTATAAACCTGTTTCACGTAGAATTTCTGATACAGCAGATCGCAAGCCCTGGATAATCCCACCTTGTCCATGCCCGACCTGATGACAAGGGAGTATCTCCCACGCTTTAGCAGGGCCTTCAGCACCTTGACCATGCTGCCTCCACATTCCTCCTTCAGGGATGATATCTCCTCCCACTCGGCGGGTCTGAGTAGCTTGAAGGATGGATTGTACATGATCTCGTAGTAATGGTGAAAATCTCTGAAACCAAAAAGCCTGGATATGTAGGGATTAGCGCTGAGAAGGTGGTTCTCATACCCAGATCCAGCCAGATACGTGCTGAGAAGGTCCCTTCTCCTCAGCCGGACCTCATCGACCTTCCTCTCATCTGTAGCGTGAGCTCCATGGACCGAGGGATAGTGACCGGTGAACATGGACGCATGTGCCGGGGTCGTCCACGATGAGGTGGAGATCGCGTCCTCATATCTCCGAAAGCCGAATTCCTCCAGATCACTCCACACAAGATGGCCGTGATCCTCCCGGAGGGTGTCCAGGATAATAAGGAATACATTCGGTTTTTGCATATGTCCGATATGAACCTTTCCTGCCATAAAAACATACTGTATATGCACTTTGAACTTGGCCTGCCAGGGGCCGGAGATCTGGGCCCATGCATGATATCGACCTGCCAATATCGTCCCACGGATATCAATTATAAAATAGCTGTTCAACATATGTTACGACGTTGATATCGGGGTTTTTCCAGTGGGAGATGAAGTGGAGATAACATGCTGCATGACGGCATATCGTGATGGCACATACATCGAGGAGGCCATACAAAGCGTCCTCGATCAGACATTTCAGAAGCTGGAGCTGATCATCGTTCTGGACCCCCATCCCGAGGATGGATGCGAGGAGCTGATCGAACGTTTCAACGACCCGAGGATCAGGCTGATTAAAAATGAGAAGCGGATCGGTTTGACCGCATCCAGGAACAGGGGATTGGAGCTGGCCCGCGGGCGTTTCCTGGCAGTTCTTGATTCGGATGATGTTTCCCTTCCCGACAGGTTGGAGAAACAGTACGAGGTCATCACGTCTTCGGAGGATGTTGGGATCGTGGGCTGTCTGAACCAGACCATCGACAGTGATGGCAGGGTGCTTGGAAGGAACACCATGGCCCTTGATGAGGATGACCTCTATTATCACCTCTTCTTTCACAACGCCATCCCCCACTCCTCCGTACTCGCCAGGACGGATGCAATGAGAGAGGTCGGAGGTTATCGTGAGGGCATTCTGGCCGAAGATTACGACCTGTTCTTGAGATTGGGCGACCGATACAGGATCATCCTGATCCACGACCACCTGGTGAAATGGAGGTCAAATGAAGATTCCCTCTCTGCCACGCAGGCCGAGAAATTGAAGGATGACATGTTCGGGGTCCTCGGTCGCAACATGGACCGGAGGCTGGGCCTTGAGGTGAAAAGACGGACCCTGGAAATGTTTGTGGATCACTCCTATTTCGATCCCGACCCCACTTTCTCGGTGGATACAGTAAAGCTCCTATCGAGGATCAACAGGGCCATTCTGAAAAGATCCCCGCCGTGGTTGGATCGGGAGAAGATCAAAAGAAGCTCCAGAAGGAAACTCCGCTCACTGATCGTTGGCCGTTCGGTCCATCTTGGCGTCTTCAGGGCAATATACTTCAACCTGAGGCTGGCCGGATATCTCCCGGGAACCCTCCTGTACGTTTTCAAGACGGCCATGGCTCGAAAAGGTACCTGAAGCAAGGGGCATCCAAAATAAACCCCTGATGTCACAGAACTACCCTCCATAAAACTATTTAATATGAAAACTGATGAACAGGCGATGGATAGGCTAAGTATTCTGCTCAGCTCCTACAACAGGCCAGATCTCCTGGGCCATTCCATCGAAAGCATTCTAAAATGCACCGTTCCGGAGGGGCTCGAGATCGAGATCATTATCATCGACGATATGTCAAATGATGAGACCTGGGATATCCTGAACCGATACCGGGACGATGATCGCTTCATCATCGAGCGTAACACCAGAAAGAGCTACGCAGGTGGGCCGAACTGGTCCAGGGGCTATTCGCTCTCCTCTGGAAATATGATAACGAACAACGAGGATGACATGATCTGGCATCCCGACTACATCAAACACCTCTACCGGGAGCTCAAGGAACAGGGCAAGTATACCTGTCTGTTCGGCATCTACATTCAGACCGGATCGCTGGACGATATGAAACCACCCGCAGCCCTTCCGTACGACCCACACCCAAGGTTCGGCCGGTTCACCGGAATTCCCCATAAACCCACGGATGGAACGGGAGTGAATGTCGGGCACAACTCCTTCTTCTGCTACAAGGAGTTCTTCGAGGGACTGGATGAGATATGGCATCACTTCCCGGGTTCCGGGCTCAGGGAGGAGACCGACCTGTATCTCAGGACATTGGAGCTTGTTCCACCCAGGAAGTACATGGCAGTTCCATCTGCCTATCTCTGGCACATCCACAACCGATCCGGTAAGAACGCACAGAGCAGAAGGCAGATAAAAATGGGGGACAGGGGTAACCATGTGCTGTTCTTGAAAAGGAATTTCGGCAGCAGGGCGTATATGATGATATTGGCCTATCGGATATATTCATTCCAAAAATGGATACGGGACATGATCGGGTACCATCTCACAGAGCGGCTCCAGGGGAAAGATGGAGGATAGGCGATCCGCTACAATTTCAGGTTCTTGAATGCTGTCCTTAGCTTCCTCTTTTCGGAATTTGCCCTCTCCCCCCTCTGCTTATCTACATGGTTTCGGTAGAGGGCATTGAGCATGCCCTCCATTTCCTCTCCGGTGCCTGCGAGGTTGGCCTGTTCTGCAGGGTCATTTTCCAGGTCATAGAGCTCAAGGATATCAGCTTCCTCGTTGCGGATCAGCTTCCAGTTCCTGTCCCGGAAAGACCAGATCCTGTCGCCTATGTTGCTGCTGAACACCTTCTTGCTCAACCGCTCCACCTCCCCTATCAGGACCTCATTGCTTTCCTCAACACAAGTTAAGTCATCCAGTATCGAACTACCCTTGAAGTCCACTACGGGCTCGATCTCCAGGAGATCGATGATGGTGGGGGATATGTCCAGATTGGAGACCATATGGTCGCATACGAGGCCTTTGGGAATGCCAGGTCCCGAGAGTATCATGGGTATCCTCAGAAGCTCATCATACAGCTTGCCGAAATGGCCCACATGGCCATGCTCCCCGAACTCCTCGCCATGGTCTGCCATGACGAAAACGTAGGTCTGGTCGAGCGTGTCCTCACCCATCCCCTCCAGGAGTTCCTGGATAGACCTGTCAATGAATCGAATATTGGAATCGTATATCTCCTTGATCCGGACGATCTCCTCCTCGGAAACGGGCTCCTCCCTCCTCTCAATGAGCCGTTTCATGTTCACCATTTCGCCCAGGTTCTTTCCCCGGAGCCCCCATTCCTTCAGAATATCATCCTGGGGCATGTAGGGCAGATGGGCGTCCATGTAGTGCACCCACAGGAAAAAAGGGGCGTCATTTTCCTCGACCCGGGAGAGGGCCCTCCTCGAGATATTATCGGCGGGCAGATATGGCCTTGGGTCGCTGTTTATGAAGTTGACCTTGATCCACTCCAGAAACGAGGAGACCCCTTTTAATTTGCGATAGTTCGACCTATTGATAAGGTCGTTGATAGCCCTCTCCGCACCGCCTGGTTCCCGAAATGGGTTCTCAAAATGGTCAAATCCTTTCTCGTAGTGGAAGCTCTCGCCGAGGAACGCATTGGAGTTTATCCCACACGTGGAATATCCCTCGCCTTTAAGGACCTCTGCAAGGCCCTTCTTTGAGCCAGGGAGGGGAGAATATCCATCCCCGGAGAATGGATAGGTGGATGTGAAAAGCGAATTGAACGACGGGGGGGTATTGGGGCCTACGGTGAATGCAGAGGTGAATCTGCAGCCGGTCTTGGCCAGTTGATCCAGGCAAGGGCTGGTATCACGTCGATAGCCATAACATCCGAGATGGTCAGGGCGTAAGCAATCAATGGTGATCAGCAGGACGTTCTTTCCCAATCGGGCACCCCCCATGGATGTCCATCATAAAGCTATCTGATATGATTACTTATAACTTTCCCAGTTGAGCATCCACGGGCTGTGAATAAATGGAATTCGTTGCCATTAACGGATACATGTTATGAACTTGTCATGTCGAAGAAGAACAAAATATATTTAATCATACATATCTTGTCAAGGCCCGTCAGAACATGCATGCAAGAAAGACCTTCCTTTTAATGAGTACCCGTATCGGGATGTCGCTTTTCGGCTATGTCAGCTGGTTCTTCATAGCCAATCACATCAGGTTGGATTATACCGGATCCGTTGGTTTTGCCATATCATTTATTGGCCTGTTCGGGCTAATAACCGAACTGGGTTTTTCCACCGCACATATCAAGAGGATATCGGAAGGGAAGGATGTGGGCAGATGCGTCGGAACCCTGCTATCCATAAAGGTCTTCCTCCTCCTGATATTCACAGCAATACTGTTCATTGCGATCTGGGGTTACAAGAACGTCTATCCAAGGATGGATTTTACCAATTCGTACGATGAACAGGTGATCTACCTGATGCTGATCTGGTTCATATTCAACAACCTTACCTCGGTGGTAACCAACACATTCATTGGCAAACAGCAGATAGCAAAGACGCAGGCCGTCCTATTCACCGCAGCGGTCATACAGGCCGTGATAACCATTGGAGTTGTGGTCATGGTGGAGGATGTTTACCTCCTGGCACTGACATGGGTGGTGGGCGCGATCGCATCATTCGCCATCTCCATGGTCCTTATGTGGAGGACCATACCCCAGATCAAACCACCCACCCTCGCAATGATGAAAAGCTATACCACGTTCGCGTTGCCGCTGATGTTTGTCATGGCGCTTCAGCCTATAGTGGTCAATATCGACAGGGTAATGATCAAGCTCTTCTACAACAACGCTCAACTTGCCATCTACTGGAATGCCCAGAAATTTGCCATGCTCCCAGAAAGTGTTGCGGCATCGCTTGGGACGGTGATGTTCCCTGCATTTTCGGCTCTCATCATTGCCGGAAAGATCTCACGAGTAAGAATGCTGACCCACAAGGCTGAAAGATATATATCCATGATCATCACGCCCATCGCACTCATTCTCATATCCATCTCCGGCCCATTCATCCTGATATTCTCGGACGTCCAATATGCTGAGTCGGCACCCATCTTCTCCATCCTGATGGGGTGGGTAATGATCAGGGCACTTGTGAAGCCATATATGATACACTTCGCCAGCTTTGATAAGCCAATATACTCCCTGATCCTGTCTGCGGTGATCATGCCTCTCAATATCGTCCTGAACCTGCTCTTCATCCCCGAATCGATATATGGAGTGCCACTCCTGGGCATGGGTGCCATGGGGGCGGCCCTGGCCACGCTGATCTCGGCCGTGATCAACTATGCGTTCGTCAGATACCTGTCGAGAAAACTGATCAGGACCGGCGTGAACACCAGTGTGTTCAGACACATTGTTTCGGCGGGGATCGTTTGCTGTCTCATCATGCTCACCCAGGAGTATATCTACGATATCACTAGGTTCTACGAGGTGATCATATTCGTCGGTTCTGGTGGACTCATCTACCTCGGCATTCTCATCATCTTCAGGGAATTCACCAGAAGGGACTTCGATTTCTTTATCGACACTTTTGATATTCGTAAGATGTACAGATACGTGAAGGGTGAACTTTTCGGCGATCGTGATTGATGTCTCCATTTGACCGATCGGGGTCAGACATGCCTATAGATGCAAACGATCAAGCCCCACCTTTCATATGTTCTATCTGGCTTGAAACTATATCCTCCAGGGAGTGTCTTACCTTGAATCCCAGGGCGGATATCTTCGTGGTATCCGACATGAGGATTGGGTTGTCATGGGGCCTGAAGAACTTCCTGTCGAACGTTATCCTCAGCTCACCGCTTCCGGTGTGGACAATGATGCCCACGTCATCCATCTCAAATCGGAGGGTGTCGAGCAGGGCCTCATCTACCCGGTATCTGATAAAATCCCTGCCAAACGTCTCCCCTTTAACCCTTTGCAGGGGGCCCTCCAGCTCCTTTCCGTTCGCAACCGAACTGATACCCCTGACGTCATATCCCAGCTCCCTCATCGAGAGGAGGACGAAAGTAAGGATGGAGTTGGTCCTCTCCGACCCCACGTTGTATACCTGCCCGAACTTCCCTCCCTCTTCCAGCAGTTGAAACGCCCTCACTACATCCTCGACGTGGGACCAATCCTTGAAGATGTTTACATTTCCTATACTGATCTCCCTGCTGTTTTCACCCAACAGCTGTCTGATGATATGGGAGGTGACGAACTGTTCCCCCCTCCCTGGCCCCTCGATGTTGAAGTTCCTCGCCGTAACGGTCTTCAGCCCGTAAAGGGAGTGATAGGTCGCCATGAGTGAGGTCCCGTAGGCCTTGGACAGGCCGTATGGGGAAAGTGGTCGAAGCGGATTGTTCTCATTGACGGGGAGCTCGGGGATCTCCATAGGAGGGGGATAGGAAGAATACCTCTCGCCCAGCCTGGAATACTGATCCTCGGATGAATATACGAGGCCGTATTCCTCTGCCGA
>JAUVCY010000206.1 GCA_030595585.1 Thermoplasmatota archaeon | reverse complement strand
CTCCTCGCTGATCAGCACCTTGTTCGTCTCGCCCGGGAGAAGGTTCCTGCCTTCCACGATGCCTGAAGGAAGGAGGTCGTAATTGTCCATCAACTCCTTTTCAAGTGGGACGCCCGTGATTATGTAATCGAACATGGAGGTCATTCCGCCGGAGCCCCCAAGGCTGTCAAATCGCTCCTTGAGGCTTTTCCTCTCCTCCATACTTATGGACTGTGGATCGAAATCCCCGTATGCCTTGGTCACTTCGGGTATCGCCACATCCACCACATCAAGGGACTCTATCTCATCCAGATAGGTGTCGGGGATCCCCACCACTCCCGTGCTCACGGATGAACGCTGGTGGGCTGAAACCGATATCAGAAGAAGGTCATCCTGGCTCTCTTCCACCAGCTGGACCATCGTATCCTCGTAATCTTTTATCATCTCTTCCGTATTCTCGTTGGATGCCAGGATCGATGAGTATACCGACAGCATGGTTGCCATCGAAAGACATAGAAGCCCCACCACCAGGTATGTCCTCATCCTCTTTCTCCAAACGTTCCGAAATGCCCTGTTGAACATGCCCAAATGGATCACTCCTTTCTCATGTGCTGATATTTTGATGGAAGAGACAGGGTCATACCATATCTGTTTCCACTCCCTCAGAAGAGGAAGTATATAACCACCTTATGGAACGATTCTTTAATTTTAGTACGATCATTGAATTTTTATCTGATCCTGTGGTGAACAGCGTTATTCAGCATTCGGTGTTATCCTCCGACCGATGGCGGCATCCAGAGGTGAGACGGTAACAAATCTAAAGGTTTGTTCCACATACAAGTTATATTAACGATGTGTTTTTCATCATCATGCTGAAGGGCGTACCGATCGCACTATCTCTCCTGATACTCCTTCTGCCAATGGCTCAGACCGTACTTGGCCAGGATAGCTGGGACCCGGAAGAAGGGGCCGCTCCATTCCCTTATCACGATGGTATTGATAACAGCACTGCGGTGAACTACGAGGACTCTTTTTCACTCTTTTTCAACAACCACACTCCAAGGTTCGATCTTCTGGGGAGATCGAAACCAAGGGGATTCTCCTTCGAGATGATAGAGCTGACCCACAGGAGCTCAAGGGGCATCGACATTATCAATATCACCAGGGAGAGGTGGAACCTCTCGGTGGACCCCCTGGACCATACCTTCTCCTATCGAACGAAGGCGATCTGGCATAACACGGGGATATCGGGCATGAACGTGACCGATATATCACTCCGCTTTCAGCCCGTCTGGGAGGGAGATACCCGTAGACTGGAGTACGACATAAACCTCACGAACAACCTCACGGCGGGCGAGCTGACCCTCAGCTGGATGTTCAGAATAAACCGACTCATGAAGCCGCCCCACGAGAGGGACCTGGAGAGGACATGGGAGCCCAGGTTCTGGAACAACAACCTGACGCTCAACGATTCAAGAGGTGAGAGACTGGCAAGGGTGGTCTGGGAAAAGAGGGCTGAGCTCCTCTTCGAGAACGGAAGCTCTTATGTCGACGTCGAACCGAATGAACAGGTTGGCGAGGAGGCGATCCTCGTCGATCAGAAGATAGACGTGACCCAGGAGGTCAAAGGGGTCCAGAGCAGCGGTGTGATAGAGATCTTCGAGGGATTGCTGAACTCGTTCATCGAGGCGGGCGAGGAGGCTGTTGATTATGCCATGGACCACATTTATTCGTTGATGATGGGAACCTCCATCGGCCTTATCCTGATCATGATCGCCTTTATCACGATCGTGAGGACGAGGAATGATAAAGATCCAGAATATGAGCTCGATTACAGAAGGAGCAGATATTATAACCGCTAGGAGATCGCATCCATTACCTTGTCCATCAAGGTATGGCGGTACATTACCAGGAGGGTTCCAACGGCCTCCTCATCTTGGACGAAATATCTCCTCTTCCTGCCCTCTACCTTGAGGTCGATTATCCCTGCAGAGACCATTCTCCTCAGATGGTAGGACAGGTTAGGGCCCGTAAAATCGAAGGAGGCCAGGATGTCTGTAGGGGTGGAATGGGGATTATCCAGAAGGAATAACACGATATCCCGGGGGATCTCCTTTCGCAGGATGGACATGATCCTGCGCTCCTCCCTGGAGAAAATGTCCCTTACGAAGAACCTTGCATTCCCCGATAGCTCCTCTTTGGTGATCATCTCCCCTTTGATCAGCCTGTCGAGATGATACTCCAGCTGGCCGATCGGGAGGTCCATATCCCTCTGTATCTCCCTGAAATGGATGCCGGGATTGGCCTTGATATGGTGAAAGATCCCTCTCCTTGCCGGAAGGTCCAGAAGGTCATCCTTCACCTCTTCACCCTCCACGTTATCAGAGACAATGCAAGGGAGATGAGTCCCACCCCCCAACCGATATAGACCACGATCCTTGTCAATGAAAGGGGGCCCAATATGATCAGGAGCCAAGTAATGGAAGATATCAATATGAGCATGCCCGAGATCAACATGATCATGGGGCCTATCCCTCCCCTGTAGCGGTGGATGACGATGGACAGGGCGATCTCAATGATCGAAACGACCAGCAGTATCCCCGAGAGAATATCAAAAGCAAATATTTCCATGCCGAATGGCCTAATCAATTGAAGGGGATTAAACCTTTCTGGATTCACTATCTATCGCCATCAAGTAAAAAGAGGCGCAGGTGGGCAGCCTGGCCTTACGTGAGAAGATAGACACCATCAAGTATTGATGAATTTGAGGAGTCATTACTGTCCATTGATCATATATACTATTAACGACCCAGTCACTCTGATAACGTTTGCCATAATACACCTATATGCCCAAGTTGATATCCTCCATGAACATAGCAGGAGGAATTGAATGAGGGGCAAGGGGTTAAGTGCTGTTATTATCGCAATTTGCTTCATAATGATGCCATTTGGGATGATCGATGCAGAAGATAGGGAACTACCAACAAGGTCCAGTTTCCTTTATGTTGGGTCCGACCAGGAATACCAGAGTATTCAGGATGCATTGGATAATGCGACAGATGGAGATACCATCAGGATTTATAGCGGAACCTATTCCGGGCCTGTTATTGTCAACAGATCAGTATCGATAATCGGAAATGGGACCCGAAATTCCATTATTAAACCGACTGAAACTGCAGTAAGATATAATGATCTTCTCACGATCACCGCAGACAGGACCGTGATCAAAGGTATCACCTTTACAGGAAAAGTTGATGGGTTCTTCAACGGGGTGAAGGTTCTTTCCTCAAATAATTCAATTGAGAATTGTCATTTCGAGAATTGTATTTCGGCATTGATCATAAGAGGAGAATGGAATCGGGTCTCCAATAATACCATAATTGACAGCGGCATTGGATCGGCCTATTACGATAGAATGGAGAACTTGAGCTCTTATTATGATCCTACTGGCAAATATCCAATTGGCGTTTGGAAATTCGAAGAGGAAGGCTGGAATGGGTCTCAAGGAGAGGTTAAGGACAGTGCATTCTTGAAAGATAATGGAACCACCTATAATGATGTCGATCAGGTTCTTTCCGGAAATAATGGAAAGGTCGCGAATTTTTCGGGAAATGGAACCTATATCGACCTTGGAAATTCAACAAAATATAATTTTGGAGATGGAGGCTTCACTGCTTCTGCCTGGATATGGCTGTCAAAGAATGCACTGGTAAATCCACCCACACCGGGAAATTATGGGAACAAGATAATCCAGAAAAGGGGAGGGGCGGATGGCAGTTGGGGTCAAAAATCGGGATGGATGATGGCAGTCCAGAAGGTTGACGACACGGTCAGGATAAAGAATACCGGAGTTGATGATGGAAATGGAGGATATATCCAGTTGGGAAATATGGAGTATATTGGGGATCTGGAAACCTGGATACATATGGCGATGGTATGGGATGGGACCAATCTCTCGGTGATAATAAACGGTGGAGAATATTTCTTCTCAAAGTCAAACCCAGACATGGGAGAGATCGATAACGATCTGAATCTGACAATCGGTGCCCATTGGAACTCTCCCACATTTCAAGACCAGTTCTTCTATGGTATGATAGACGAGGTGAAGGTCTACAACAGGTCCGTGTCTAGGGAAGAGATAAGAGCGGATCATGACAGAAGGACAATAGGGGCTGTCAGGATCTCGGAAGGATCCTCGAACCTTATCCAGAACAACACGATCGATCCAATAAATGCTACGGGTATAATCCTGGAAAACAGTGACGATAATGAGATCCTGAAGAACAAGATAGGCAATAGTACCGACCTCTGCGTATGGCTAAGGGAGGGAACGCATAACAATGAGATCATTGAGAACAG
>JAUVCY010000059.1 GCA_030595585.1 Thermoplasmatota archaeon | reverse complement strand
GTGTTCTGGGTCTCTGGAAGCTCCACACCTGCCGCGGCCTGTGCGAACAGCAGAACAAGCAGGATGCCGATTAGACCAATTGCGGACCTGAAACCCCTGAGAGACATGAAGGGGGATTGGCCTTTTGAAATAAATAAGTTCTACCTCTCCTGTTCGGGGCCAAGGGCCGGTATACGGCCCCTCCTCCACAGGATCCCCCCTTCCCCTTCATCCAGATGGGAGAGATAGGATGCGATGGTGTGGGGGGTTCCCATTGCGATAATATCGACCCCCCGGTCCAGGTGGTCCCGGAGCATCTCCCAGTTGGGGAGCTCAAGATACCCCTTGATGCCGGAGCGTTCCAACAGGGCGACGGCCTCCAGATCACAGGCGGCGAAGCGGGGCTCAACTTCTCCTTTCTGCGGAACGAGCGAATGGAACTCCCCTATCATGGAACCTCCCCTGACCCTTATGGCCCCTCCGCCAGACCTGGCGGGGAGCATCTCCATCAGGAGCAGATGTCCCTTCTCCATCTCCATGACCCCGCGCAGGTCGGATACCGTCACCATATCCCATTTCAGACAGGCGTTCCGGGCCGTGCCAACGGATGGGCCGTCATCGCCCATGACCGCGAGCAGGAGCCCGTCCCTCATGACCAGGCTCACCGTATCTCCCCTGGAGATCGGCCCGGCCGCTATGGCATCGGTGGATGCAACGATCGCCAACCGGGATACCGATCTATCGACGAAACCCTTCAATGTGAGAAGGTTTCGATGGAGGAGATCGACCCCTTTGACCGTCGCCGTTGGCAGGGTGCCCTTCATCACCACCGTACCCTCATCCTCCATCTTCCTCAGATAGTCCCACACGGCCTGTGGGGTGATGCCGACCCCCTCGGCGATCTGCCGCATCGATCCCTTCCGGTTGACGACGATCTCCAGAAGGATCAGCATCCTGGTCGATACGCTCTTTTTTCTCAATATCTCCATGCGTTCTCCCTCCGGGCCGGATAACCTTAAATATCCCCCACCTCTACTGTTCTAAAATACACTTTAAATATTTCAAGTTTACTTTAATTATGTTAAAAATTAGATAACGGTGAGGAAAATGAATGGAAAATGGATGGCAATGGTCCTTCTGATCCCGATCCTGATCGGGGCTATAACGGGATGTGTGGAGATCGGGACGGATGGAGAACTGGAGTTCATCGACGACATGGGAGATACGATATACCTCAATGGAACGCCGGAGAGGGTGATCACCCTCTCCCCCGCCCTTACCGAGCTCGTATTCGCGATCGGCGGTGGGGACCTCGTGGTGGCCTGCGATGATACCTCGGATCATCCGACCGAGGTTTCGGGACTTCAAAGGGTCTTCTCCTGGAATGGAATGGACCTGGAGGCAATCATAGCGGCCGAACCCGACATCATATTCATGGACTGGACTCTCGATGTCACCGGGGACGACCACAAGGCCCTTACGGACATCGGGCTGAACGTGTACCGGGTCTATCCGACCAGCATGGAGGATATCATCCACAATATCGCCGAGATAGGCGATATCCTGGACCTGGGAGAAGGTGCCCTCACCCTTGCTGATGACATCGAGGATAGAATGAAGATCGTGGAGGAAGCAGCAGCGGCCATCGAAGACAGGCCGGGGGTCCTCCATGTGAGCTACTATGACGGGTCCACCGACCCCTGGGTGCTCACCGACTCCACCTTCTCGGGTGGAATGATAGACAAGGCGGGAGGAAGCTGCGTGATGTCCGACGGCTCGGGGAAGGGGATCACAGCATCCATCGAGGCGATCATCGTCGCCGACCCGGACATCATATTCACATCACAGAGCTCCTCCTGGCCCACGTCATCACGAAGCCTCATACTCTCCGACGAGAGACTGCAGGACATCGAGGCGGTTAAGAACGGTGCGGTCTACGACGTCGAGGGGGACCTGGTGGACAGGACCGGCCCCAGGATGATAGATGGACTGGAGCTGTTCCACGAATACATCACGGCATATGCCGAGGGAGCATGAGACGGAGGCACTGGGGCCTTGTCATCATCGCCCTGGTCCTCGCCCTGGTCCTGGCTGCCCTGCTTGGCACCTCGATAGGAACGGAGAGGATACCGTTCCTGGACATCGCGAGGATCATCGCTGGGATGGTTCCGGGAATGGAACACCTCTCCGGGGGCCTACCCGAAAAATGGATCACCATCGTGGTCAGGGTGAGGCTGCCCATCGTGCTGATGGCCCTGTTCGTGGGCGTTGGGCTGGCCGGTTCCGGGGCGTCCATGCAGGGGCTGTTCAGGAATCCGCTGGTGGACCCCTTCATTATCGGCATCTCGGCGGGCGGGGCGTTCGGGACCGTGCTGGGACAGGTCATCTTCAACCAGATGGGGTGGGGAGACTCACTGTATCCCAGGATGTTGCTGAGCTTTATCTTCGGGTTCGGATCGGTGTTCCTGGCATACTCCATTGCAAGGAGGGGGAACCGCCTGCCTATAGCCAACCTCCTCCTGGGGGGGATCGCCCTGTCGGCGTTCCTCACCTCGGCCACGTACTTCCTCATCTATTTCTTCGTGGAGAACCCCACCGAGGTGATCTTCTCCCTGATGGGGACCTGCGGCAATTCGACGTGGACGGAGCTGCTCTGGGTGGCGCCTGTGGTGGTCATCGGCTCGATCGTGCTCTCCTTCTACGGGAGGGACCTGAACGCGTTCAGTGCCGGGGAGGAAGGGGCCAAACACCTGGGCGTTGACGTGGAGAAGAGCAAGCTTATCATCCTCGCGATCGCCTCCATGATGACCGCGATCACGGTCCCGTTCGTCGGGATCGTCGGGTTCGTGGGATTGATCATACCGCACATGCTCAGAAGGGTCGTGGGCCCGGACCACAGGATACTGATCCCTGGCTCCGCCCTCCTGGGGGGAACGTTCCTCATCCTGAGCGACCTGGCCTCCAGGGCGCTCACGGACATGATCATACCGCTGGGGATCATAACCGGCCTCCTGGGAGGGGCTTTCTTCATCTACCTTCTCATCGCAAGGAGGGAGGCCTGATGCTGAGGATATCACACCTGAACTTCTCCTACAACGGGGGCCCAGCCGTCCTCAAGGGGATCGATCTCAGGGTGGAGGAGGGGCAGTTTCTGGGCATACTGGGGCCCAACGGCTCGGGAAAATCCACCCTGCTCAGATGCATTACAAGATCGGATAGGGTGGAGAACGGAAGCGTGTTCCTCCGGGGAGTGGATATCAACCAGATCGGCAGGAGGGAGATGGCAAGGATGGTGGCGGTCGTCCCACAGGAGGAGCTCCACGAGTTCCAGTTCACAGCGCTGGAGGTGGCCTCCATGGGGCGTTATCCCCATCTGGGGAGATTTGAGTTCGAGAGCCCGGTACACGGACGCATCGTCGAGAAGGCCATGCGAAGCACCGGAACCTGGGACCTTCGCGACAAACGGATCACCTCCCTCTCCGGCGGTGAGAAACAGAGGGTGGTGATCGCAAGGGCGCTCGCACAGGAGCCTTCCCTGCTGCTCCTGGACGAGCCCACCAAGAACCTGGACATATCCCATACCCTGGAGATCCTATCGTCCATGGAGAGGATGAACTCAAAGGGCGATCTTACGGTCGTGGCGGTGTTCCACGACCTCAACCTGGCCGCCAGATACTGCAGCCGGGTGGTGCTCTTGAAGGAGGGCAGGGTGAGATACGACGGAGCGGTGGACCAGGTTCTAAACAGGAAGGCGATACTGGACGTCTTCGGCGTAAATGTGGGGATACGAAGAGGGGATCCACTCAGGGTGGACATACTCTGAAAGCCCATTAATTCACCCCCCTCCCCATATCTCTTTATTAACACCACCACATCTCACCAACTCCCCCTGGAGATCATTCTGTATGGAGATGTTCTGTAGAAGATGCAAGAGCATACTGGTCTGGGACTTCACCGGTGGAAGGAGGGTGAAGAAATGCACCAGATGCGGTTTCATCGACGAACCCCTGCCTCTGGAGGAGGAGGAGGGGCCATCCATTCCGAAGGTGAGAAAGGGAGTTGCTCCACAGTCCAGGGAGGGCACCAGAAGGTCGCTTCGGGACCATATCCTTGAGGGAGAAGGGGAGGGGAGAGGACCCGGAGTAAAAGCGAGGAGTGGACCTGCCGGATCGGGAGCGCCTGCCCCGAAGATGTTCCCCTTTGATACGATCAGGCCGGGACAGGAGGAGTTCCACAATGACGTCGCAGATGCTATCGCAAATGGCCGCATCCTGATCGCCTCGGTCCCCACGGGCATAGGCAAGACCGCCGCCGCCCTATCGCCCGCTGTCGAGGATGCCCTCAAGATGGGCGGCCTGGTGCTTTTCATGACCTCCAAGCAGTCCCAGCACAGCATAGCCGTGGAGACCCTGAGAATGATCTCGGAGAGAACCGGAAAGAAGATCAAGGTCGTCGATGTGATATCCAAGCAGGCCATGTGCCCCAGGGACCTCTCCCACCTCCCGAACTACGCTTTCAATTACCTCTGCAGGTCGCAGGCCAAGGATAGAACATGTCCATATTTCAAGGCGGCCCCCGGTGCGCTCATCCGGGCCATCAAGGGAAAGATAATGGACGTGTCGGAGCTTCAGGAGGAGGCGGTGAGGCACCGGATCTGTCCGCACAAGGCAGCTCTGGAGGCTGCAAAGGGCGCCCACGTCCTGATCTGCGATTTCAACTACCTCTTCTCGGACCTCACCGACATCGTGCTTGCCGGACTGGGCAAGGACCTCTCCGACCTGGTCCTCATAGTGGATGAGGCTCACAACCTCCCTGACAGGATCAGGTCCCATCAGAAAGATGACCTCTCCATGTACGGGCTGGATGAGGCGCTCATCCAGGCCGGGCGGAACAGGAGGATCAAACCCCTGCTGAAAAGGATCAGGGACATCATAGTGTCGGAGGGAGAGAAGCTCCTGACGGGAAGCGGGGAGAAATTGGTGGACAGGCGGGAGCTGGTCTCACATCTGAGAGGTGTGTTCCAGGAGACCATAGACGGCTCCTTCGACCTGGAGGACCTGATAGAGATACTGGAGGAGGAGGGGAAGAGGAGGAAGGACCCGGAGGAGGATAACCCACTGCTTCACCTCTCGGCGTTCCTCAACAAGATCCTCTCCAATTCGGAGAGCCACATACTGTTCTTCTCGATCCCCGAGGGGAAGGATGGGGATTCCATGAAGCTGACGTTCAGGAGCCTGGACCCCGGCGAGATAAGCGGCAGGGTGTTCAAGGGGTGCAGGTCGGCCGTTCTGATGAGCGGGACCCTCAAACCACCCTCGATGTTCGGGGACATACTGGGCATTGCGAGGGGCAGAAGGATGGAAAAGGAGTACCCATCCCCGTTCCCACGGGACAACAAGCTCGTGCTGGTGGACAGGTCGGTGACGACCGCCTATGCGAGAAGGTCCAGGGAGATGTATCAGAAGATCGCGGACCGCATCACCAGGATCGCATCGTCATCGCCGGGAAATATCGCCGTCTTCTTCCCATCATACCAGATCATGTGGAAGGTGAAGGACCATATCCCCCACATGCCCAGAAGGATGTTGGTGGAGAGGAAGGAGATGTCCAAATCCCAGAAGGGGGAGCTTGTGGAGGACCTGATAAGGTCGAAGAGGGGGCGGGGTGCCGTCCTTATGGGGGTCATGGGGGGCTCCCTTTCCGAGGGTGTGGATTACAGGGACAATATCCTCTCCACGGTGGTGATCGTCGGCCTCCCCCTTGCGCCTCCATCCCTGGAGGTGAAGGCGGTTCGAGACCTCTACCGGAAACGGTACGGCATGGTCAAGGGGGACGAATACTCCTACGAGTACCCGGCTGTCAACAGGATACTGCAGGCGGCCGGCAGGTCCATCCGCTCCGAGACGGACAGGGCGGCCATTATAATGTTGGAGGAGAGGATGGCGCAGCCGAAATACCTCAAGTACCTCCCCGCGGAGATGAGGCCCGATTCGACATCCTCCATTGAGAGGATGATGGGGAAGTTCTTCTAGTCCTCCTTCATGTACTGCCTCTGTATGGCATTGATCAGATGATACATGGACCGGTTCAGCGGAGCGTAGATATTCTTGATTTTCGCCTTGTCGTAGAGCGCGCCGTTTATGGACTCTATCTCGGTTCTACGCTTTCTGGTGATATCCTGGAGCATCGAGGATATATTGTTCTTCGTCCTGTCCGCAACGGCGTGGGTACGCCTGATGATCTCCTCGACGGTGATATCGATATCGTGGGAGCGGGCGATCTCCACACCCTCCTCCACCAGATGGTCCATCATCTCACGGAGATATCTGTCCGTCAGGAGGTCCCCGTTCCTGGAGCCGGTTATGGCGGTTAGCGGGTTGATGGCGGAGTTGATTATCGTCTTCGCCCAGATCTCCCTCCTGATGGCTCCGGTAAGCTCCACCTCAAGGCCCGCATCGTTGAACGCCTGGACTATCCGCTCCACCTTGGCCCTGGTCTTTTCGTCCCGGACGTCGGTATAAAGGCCAATAAATGTGTCCCCTTTCCCGGCATGTTTGACAAGGCCGGGGCCTTTGTAGGTGACGCCGTGACAGGTGATACCTCCCAGTACCGACCCTGGAAGGTTGTCGGCCTTTAACTTCTCGGAGATCAGCTCCTCATTGTTCAGGCCGTTCTGCAGGGAGAGGAAGAAGGTGGTTTCCTTTATATGTGGCGCCACGTGGTCAAGGGCCATCTCCGTATTGTAGGATTTAACGCAGATGATGATCAGATCAAAGCTCATATCTGCAGGATATCCAGTCGTTGCATTTGGATGGAAATCACCCACCGTCAGACCGCGTATATGCAGGCCTTCCTTGTTTAGAACGTCCACCTGCTCCTGCCTGCCGATGATGGTTACATTGTGTTTTCTGGATAGAACGCCGCCGACCAGGCTGCCCAATGCTCCAGCACCTATCACAAGTACGTTCATGGTCCACCTTACTGAGGTAACGAGTCGAGGATCTCGATCAGCGCGTGCCTGATGCACGCTATGGATTTGTTCCCATCGATCTCCCTTAGCACTCCCCTCTTTCTGTAGAACTCCAGCACGGGTTTGGTCTGTTCGGAATATACCTTCAATCGTTTCAGAACGGTCTCCTCGGTATCGTCATCCCTCTGATACAGCTTCTCTCCGCAATCGTCGCAGACGCCGGGCCTTATCGGGGGATTGAACACCAGATGGTAGGCAGTCCCACAGGGACACATCCTCCGGTCCGTTATCCTCTGTATCAGGAAACGGTCATCTACCGAGAGGTTTATGACGGCATCGAGCTTCACAAATTCATCCAGTACGGTGGCCTGGGATATCGCCCTCGGGAACCCATCAAGGATGAAACCCCCGTCGCAGTCGCTGCCCTGAAGCCGATCTCTCAGCATCCCGATAACAACGCTGTCCGGGACCAGCTGGCCCTCATCCATAAGGGTCTTGGCCTCCTTCCCCAGCGCCGTTCCCTTGCGAACCTCCGCACGGAGGAGGTCACCCATGGAGATGGAGGGGATCGAGAATTTTTCCGATATCAACTTGGACTGTGTTCCCTTGCCTGCACCAGGCGGGCCGAACAGCGCGATCTTCATACCAGGGGATTTGGTTTTCTGGTAATTAACAATTGGGGAAGTGCACTTCACTTATTGCAGAAGCGGAGTGGGCGGACTACACCTTGAACTGCATGAAGGAATCCACATCCTGGAGGATCTCGGCAAGGGCTTTTGAGTTCCTCTCAACCTGCTCTTTCAGGCCGGCCACGCTGATATATCCCGCGACGCCACCATCCCCGTCCGGGACAGTGTAGTTGTTCAATACCACATAACCGCCCCGACTGTTATCCGGCATGACCCCCGCGCCGACATACGAGGTCTTCACAACCGATAGGCCCATGCTGCCCAGATACTCCTCAAGGGCTCCGGGGATAAGCGATCTCGTCAGGTGAAATATGAATATAGGCGAGAGGGCGACCGCATCCATAAAGCACTGGTTGACGTGATCCCGTTCCTTGGCCCGTGAGGCCGTGTCATTGAAATATCTGATGAAATCCACAAAGGCGCCCTCCGGATCACTCTTCCGGAAGAAACGAGAGGGGCGGACGAAGACGAAGCCGAGAGTCCTCTCCCTTTCCGTGGTCTTGGGCAGGTCCACGGGGATGTGCAGTTTCCGACCCCGGAACGCGTCGTGGTGCTCCATGCACCATCCGAGAAGCGCTATGGGCGGTATGTCACCTCCGATCCTCTCCCCCAGCCTCTCGTTCAATATCTTCCGAATATCCCGAAGCCTGCTGAAATCCATAAGTGATCCTGCACGATAGACCCGCCTTTTACCGGTGGATATCAGATGCAACGGGAATTGGATCCCCGTTCCGATCCTCGGATATACTATCTCGGTCCTTATCCCCCAATGCTTTCTCTGGCGCTCCAGGATCTCAAGGGCTGGAACCCCATCCATGGATATGTGATTCGTGTGGAACCACATATCGGCCTCCCTCATGTCATCCCTGAGGATGCAGAGGATGTTCATCATTCCCAGGCCCGGATGTAAACGGGTTCTGAAATCTGGCTCATCGAACCTATCCGCCCCATCGTTGTGTTTCGCCTCGAATTGAAGGAATATCGAGGTCACC
>JAUVCY010000306.1 GCA_030595585.1 Thermoplasmatota archaeon | reverse complement strand
CCCCATCTGTATCAGGACCAGCAGGACGACCTGGCCGACGTGCGTGTAATCGTCGTCGATATCGATGGGAGAGAGCCCTGTCGTTGACACCGCGCTCGTGGATACGAAGAGGTTGTCCAGGATGCTCACCGGGTTCGCCTGAGAGAATGGGAGCAGAAGGATGATCGCTCCAAGTACGATATACGTGACATATCCGTATATGACCAGGTTCATCGGTTTGGAATCCTGGAGCTTCCTTTTCAGCGAGTCAATAACCCTCAACACCGTCCACTCCACACGACCGGGTCAAAGCATCTCCCTCTTCCGATAAAGATATTCTGATGTTATTCCACAAATAACATGGTAATAACCCCCATAATAATATGAAATTATTTATGGCCCGAGGCCCATGGTGTAAACGTGGAGAGAATGAGATCTTTTATTGTTCTTTGTGAGGTCAAGTACGAAAGAGAGGATGACGTGGAGTACGTCCATCACAACCATATCGCCTGCGGACCGTTCAAGTCGGAGAGGGCGGCGGGGAACTTCATGGTGGAGAACATCAGGAACCGTGAGCCCCTTAAAGAGATCCTTTCCAAGAGCTGCGGAAAGAACATCTCCTCCCTGGGTGACTTCCAGGTCGTTGAGCTGAAGGAGTGGACCGACGTCCTCCATGGAGAGCTGGAGGAGCAGCATAGAAGGTTCACCAGCAGGTGATTGACCTCCCAAAACAGAGTTCCAACGCGTTGCCCAGGGGTGCCCTTGTATTCCTACACTGATAGGAGTGCCTACGTTCAGGACATGAATATCCTGGCGAACACCTTTGCGTCCCCGATATAGTTCTCGATGGGGGCGAACTCGTCCGGCATGTGGGCGCAGTCCTCCATCTTGCCCCATACCGCAGAGGGATATCCCGCCCTTCTGAGAATGGCGGCGCACGTCCCACCTCCGATCCCCTGTGCGGTGGCATCCACGCCGTAGACCTCCTTCACGGCCTTTGCGATCATCTTGACGATGGGATGGTCCGCCGACGTGGGGGGAGCCGCCCTTTCCATCTGCTCCGTGGTGATCTCGAACCTCACGTGGTGCTTGGCCCCGAAATCGTTTGCCCTCATCCTGATGTGATCGAGCACCTCGTAGGGGTCGTACTGGGGCATGATCCGGCAGTCATAATAGGAGATGTCCTCCCCCGGGATCGAGTTCACATTGGGAACGTTGGCCTCCCTCCTGGTGGGCTCGAAGGTGGATATCGGGGGGTCGAAGAGATCCTCCCTGTCGGGGTACCTGTCGTGGAGCTCATCGTACATCATGGTGAGGAACCTCATGGCCGCCAGGTTGGCGTTTATACCCTTGTCGGGCATGGAGGCGTGGACGGTCTTTCCAATGGTCTTGATCCTGAGCCACACGATGGATTTCTCCGCCACCTCTATCATGGACCCGTCGGCCTCACCGGCATCCGGCACCAGGAACAGGTGGTCCTTCCCGAACAGCTCGCCGTGATGGTCCAGAAGATAGGTGATCCCTTTCTCGGAGCCCACCTCCTCGTCCGCCACCAGCATGATATTGATATCCCTTTTTGGCCTCCCCCCTTCCTCCAGGACCGCTCTGAGGGCGAACAGGGAACAGACGATCGCCTGCCCGTTGTCCTCCACCCCCCTGCAGATCATCCTCTCCCCCTCGATGCGGAGCTTCCAGGGGTCCGACGTCCATTTATCCCCGGGGGGGACCACGTCCGTATGGGCGAACACCCATAACGGCTCCAACCCCTCCTCGCTGCCCTTGACCTTCAGAAGCAGGTTCGGCCTCTCCCCTCCAGGAACCCTGTCGTCGGGCGCGTTGTACCACATCACCTCGTCGAAACCCCAATCCCCGACAAGCTTCAGGATCCTCTTCACCTTCTTCATCTCCCCATCACCGCCGGATTGGGGTGCTATCGCAGGTATCGAGAATATATCGGAGGCGAACTCGATCATCTCATCCCTTGAACCATCTATTCTCTTCAACACTTTATCAACGACGGACATGGTAATTTCTCCTGTTTAAGAGAAAGGTGAACATCGATAAAATCCCTTGCCTATGTTCTCAGTACGGCCCAGACGGGCCTGTGATCGGATGCCGCAGCCCCATCCTCGATCCCCGCCTCCACACACAACATGGTGGGGGAGAAGAGGATGTAATCGATGTGCTCCAGGGGAAGATCGATCCCCTCGGCAGGGAACGTGGGGGCGTCCAGGGGCGCATTTCTGCTCTGGGCGGTATGCCATGCGCTGCCCAGACCCAACGAGGTCACATTGCTGACGTTTCCACCGTTGAACACCTCCCCGAAGAGGTTGCTGTTCATGTACGCCATTATCGGGTCGTCCGGTTCGGTGTTGAAGTCCCCGCCGACGATCACCTCACCATCCATCTCCAGGATGATCCCGGAGAGCTGTGCTATCTGCTCGCCTCTCTCCTCCTCCGTCAGCCCAATGTGCACCGATATCAACGTCATCTCACGTCCGTTCACCGTGGCGCTGCACGATACCGCCACCCTCTGCTCCTCCCTGGAGTCCAGGAAGTGGACCCTGTGATCGGTCAGCCGGGCCCTGGACAATATCGAGACGCCGTAGATACCCTCCTTCACCTCCGGCCCACGAACGAAGTTCATATCGAGCCTCTGTGCCAGGAACCTCACCGGGTCAACCACACCGGAATGAGGCCATATTCCCTCCGATTCCTGGAGGAAAATGATGTCCGCATCTATCCGTTCAAGCTCCTGGCACACCTGGACCAGGTCCACCCTCCCGGCGTTGGAGAACCCCTGGTGGATGTTGTAGGTGACGACCTTGAGGTCCCCATCCAGGGCAGCGTCCCTCTCCCC
>JAUVCY010000115.1 GCA_030595585.1 Thermoplasmatota archaeon | reverse complement strand
TTCCCACTCCGGAACCTATTCAGCCCGCACCTATGCAGGCTGCTGAACCAGCTCCCGCTCCGGACCAGACCTGGGCAGCTGCACCACCTGCGGGTGGAGAGCAGGCCCCACCGTTGTATCAAGCTGCCGAACCTGCGGGTCAGAATCCAATGAATGGAGATAATTGATCAGGATCAAAATAGAGGTGTGTAAAATGGATAGAAACGGGGAATATGGGAAGAAACTATTGGTATTTGTCACTCTATTGCTATTGGTGGCCTCTGGATTGATATTTACTTCACCAGAGGTTACCCAGGCGGCAACCAGCAGCCCTACTGCTGAGAATTTTGGATACAACTGGACGGATAGCAAGGATCCAGATCCTGTTGTGGATTATAATTGGATAGATGTGAAGAACAACCCGAGTGGAAATCAACTGTATTATGAGGATGTGACCTATGGCATATCACAGAAGCTCTGGCTTGGGATCAGCTTTCCATTTTTCAACACAACTTTTGATATGGCCTATGTGAATGCCTATGGATACATCAGTTTCGACTCCAATTATACTGATATATCCCCAAATGATCTGCCAAACACCCCTGTTTGGAACAGTACCATTAACAAGCCAGACAGTATGATCGCTGTGGCCTGGTGTAATGCTTACACCAATAATTCCAATGGGGGTATCTGGTATATGACCAATACTGCCGTGATAGATCCATACTGTGTGATCGAGTGGAATACCAATCAGTACGACATGACCTATGAATTGATCCTCTACCAGAGTGGATTGATCAAGATGCAGTACAAGGATACTGGCACCCAGGCCAGTTATCAGCAAGGTTATCAGGTGGTGGCTGGAATTGAATTGGTGTATTCAGGAATTCCTTTTGATGAGAATGGTACCAGGATGAATGACACCCTGGAGAATTTCACCGTGTACTCCGAGCGAGGATTCATGTACAGCCCCTATGCTGCAAGAAACCTGGAGAATGAACTGGCGATCGAGTTCTCGACCGGCACGATAAGGAGCGATGTTGAACTGTTGAATGGAGATGGCGAGGAGATGAATTTCGTCTATGCTGAACATAAATTTTACGATTTCCTTGTCAATGTAGAGGACTCCAATGGCCCTACTGATATCACGAATGTGAAGATATTCTTCGAGGGCTTCCATGCCACGAGGTATGAGAATGACGTGGGCGTGGAGCTTGTCATGGAGAGTGGGCTTCCCACGTTCCAGTCCATGACCAGTGAGGACATCCTTGTTCTCGATAGGGTGAACTGTTCATTTTTCCCTGCAGGGGATAATGCAACCATTCTCTTTCGGGTGATGTTCATGTTCGAGTACACGAACACGGGCAATAATTCGGTGGTATCCTGGGCCAGAGGAAAGAATACCGTCCCGGGATACAACATGACGCAAGATCTATTCTATTTCGAGAACCAGGTAAAATTGGGTGGCCCGCTGGTAGTAGAGGGTGAGTTCAATGGCGTGTTTGGAAATGACGCTTACACCCGGGAGAACGAGAGCGTGACCTTCTCTGGTCTGATATTGTTGTACAATAACAGCTACACCGGGATATTTCCTCCCAATTCCAGCTTCTTCATGACCCTGGCCGATTATGATAATTCGGAATACTGGAAGGATGTAAACGTCTCCGGCAGGAACATGTCGATATCCCTTAACATGCCCATGCAGGCGATCAAGAAGACCTTCACGGTAGTGCTTGAGGTGATGGATATGGACCTTTTCCTGGGAGAGCTTCCAAGTATCAGCCTCATTGTGGATAACAGTCCGCCACCTGCTCCCCAGTCCCTTGTGATCAGGGCCGATTCATACAAGGACAAGAATCAGGCCCTTGATAACGACGATGTGGTATACGTCACATGGTCACAGGTAAGCGATCTGGGGTCAGGTGCCGAGAGATACAGGATATCCACGAGCTATTCGTTCAACGATCCAGAGACCGCTTTTACCGATTGGGAAACCACCAAGATGACCTGGAACGGCACGGATGAGGGGGATTTCAAACTGTTCGTTTGGGCGGAGGATGCCGTAGGCCATTATGGGGCACCTGCCTTTGCTCAGATATTCATCGACAAGAAGGATATCAAGTACTACTACGAGGAGTTCAGCGTTGCAGGCCTGAATGTCGATGAGGTCAAGACCAACTGGATCAAGACATTGACACCGACCTGCAAGGTCTGGGTAACGGATATTGAAGGAAGCGGGGTGGATGACGATTCCGTGGAGTATTCGGTATCTACCGGTGGCCTGGAGAATTTTGAAGAGTGGAAGCTGGTGGACCTCGCGGAGACCAAGGAGAGTATCCTGTGGGACGACCCATACGTTGTAACCACGGTTAAACCCAGGTTCGTGGAGGGTACAGAGAACTACATCAGATACAGGGCCAAGGACCTTGCAGGAAACGGTTACACAGAGTCACAGTCTTTCAGGCTGAAGATCGACGTAACACAAGTATCCTATGAGGAGGTATTCCCGACCCTTGATGTCTGGCACGATCAGATGTTCATCAACCAGAAGGAGGTGTCAACCATACTCGTTGATGAGACATCTGGAATTGACCCGGCACAGATATATTACAGAGCATCCACATCAAAGGACGAGAACGGCGTAAGGATATGGGACACCGGGATACAGCAGGAAGGAGGATGGAAAAAATATACCGTGGCAGCGATGGATAAGCTTGAGGGTAACACCCGCATCTACGTGCATTTCCCGTTCGAGGATTTCCTTGAGGGAGAAAATAACGTGATCCAGCTCAGGTCAAAGGATATCGCAGGCAATGGCAAGTCTGAAGATTACCCTGGTTTCACATTGTCACCATTGTTCAAGGTTCTGGTAAATACCATTCCGACTGCGGTTATCACATCACCTGTCGAGGGACAGGAGTTCATGCTTGGGGAACTGATCACATTTGACGGTTCGGGATCCTTCGACAGCGATGAGGATTCTGACCTGAGGTTCCAGTGGAATCAGGTGGTAGGTAATGGCTCAAAGATACTTGGGGACGGCGAGATACTGGAGAACAAAAGGTTTCAGACCATCGGCACGATCCGTATCGTTCTCTACGTGGGGGATTCGATCCACAGGTATAATGAGCTCACCGGAGAAGATCGCAGGGCGGCCACCTACGTGAACATCGTCATCAATGAGATAGTAGTTCCCGAAGAGGGCATTGATCTCGACCAAGATGGTATGGATGATAACTGGGAATGGCGTCACCAGTTGAACTGGGAGAAGGATGATTCGGATGAGGATCCTGATAATGATGGATACACGAACTACGATGAGTACCTTGGCGTCGATAAGCTCTACAGATGGGACAGGGATGATAACGATGATACCGACCCAAGGGACCCGAAGGATCGACCCCTGACATTTAATCCGGATCCAAGGGATGTGGAGAAGGAAGCTCCATTCCAGATATGGGTATACCTGATGGTATTGATGATCGCCATAATCATCACTGCCCTTATCGTGCTGATCGGGTACATGAGGGCCCACAAGGGTGAGGAAGGCGAGGAGAGGGAGGAAGCGGAGGAGGAGGCCATGTTGGCAACTCCACAGATCGAGATCCCATCCATGCCCATGGGACCTGCAGGAGTGCCGATGGTGGACACATCTACACCGGCCCTTCCGGCTCCTGAAGGGGCGGTACCGGAACCCCAGCCTGCTGAGCCGATGCCAGCCCAACCAATACAGTGACGGAGTTCCAAAAAGTATACGGGGCAAACCGTGATCGGTTTGCCCCTTTTTTTTAATTTAAGAGATAAGCAATATGTAAGCCTAAATTGAAACCCAGCACAATTTATTGAATAAAGTATAGTGAAATTGTGCGGGGCTATGAAAAACATATCATTTTATCATCGGTGTATTTTTCATACCACAGGACGAATCTCTGATTCGTTAAAGATTTGAATGTTTAAGAGATAATCATTATCTGAACCTAACATTCATACTTAGCATATTATCTTATTAGCCAGAATAATTCGGTATTGTTCTACGGTTTTCCTGCTTAAGAGATGAACCATACCTCATCCTAACAGGAAATTTAATCAATGATAATAAACTATAATATTTTTATTTTCATGTGGGTGAAAGAATAGTTTTTATATCACGACCCTGTATGAGAAAAGGTCAGGAATGGGATATTCTTATAGTTGAGGTATCGATATAACTGTAGATACGGGGGACAGAGAAGGATGGGATTCTTCGATGCATTGATGAAAGGTCTGAAGGGCCTGTTTCGGAAGAAGCAGATGTCCATTGGCATATATGGGCCTCCCAATGCCGGGAAGACCACCCTGGCCAACAGGATCTCCAGGGATTGGACCGGAAAACCCCTGGGTAAAGCCTCCGATATCCCACATGAGACGAGGAAGGCAAAGGAGAGAAAAGAGGTTATTATCAAAGCTGCGGGGTCAAAGATCAATTTCAATATAATCGATACTCCTGGCATCGCCACGAAGATCGATTTCCACAACTTCGTTGAGAACCATGGAATGAACAAGACGGATGCGAGGAACCGTGCCAAACAGGCCACGGAGGGCGTGATCGAAGCGATCAAATGGCTGGATCGGGTCGATGGGGTACTCTTGGTGATGGATGCGGCCCAGGACCCGTTCAATCAGGTAAACGTAACACTTCTGGGCAATCTGGAGGCAAGAAAACTTCCCACTGTGATAATTGCGAACAAGATAGATCTGGAGGAGGCCTCCCCTGCGACCATCAGGGATGCTTTCCCTCAGCACGCTACAATACCGATATCCGCACTGTCGGGATATGGAATGGACAACCTGTACAAGGCGATGATAAAATATTTCGGATAGATGGTGGAGATGGTGATGAAGAGGGTCCTTAAGGAAGGGGATAGAAAGGGGGTATCGATCAATCTGATCTCCACCGAAAAACTGGATGAGCTGGGTTCGGAAAAGATAAGGTTCATCCTGGATCAGGTAAAGGAGGGAAGGGTATTGGTCCTCGAGAAGGGCCTCTCCCCATCGGAGGAATTGGACCTGATCAGGATAACCATGTCAGAGATAGATCACGATTCGTTCATAGGTGTGGAGACACCTGGATTCACGGGGAATGTCGTTAAATTGGGACTACTGCAAAGGCTGCTTGGGCGTGCCCCACCGCCGAGGATGATGGTGGTGGGTCCAGCGCATCTTCTCAAGACGATCAAGAAGGACGGTAGGACCATACAGGCGATGATCCTGACCAGGGATGATAGAGAAGGATATGAGGATGATGTAGATGACATTACAGGAGAAGGACCTGAAGGTTCTCTTGGAGGACCGGAGGAGGAATAGCTTCGGATAGGTGAAAGATGTGCCACACCAATGTCTCAACTGCGGACAGCTGATACCGAAGGGATCGGATGAGATCCTCAGAGGATGTTCAGCCTGTGGTGGCAAGAAATTCATGTTCGTCGACAAGCCCCTTCCAGCTCCCAGAAGGGAGGAGCTGAAGCAGAAGGCTGACGAGGTCAGGGATGAGATACTACGGAAAGTGGATCAGAATCTTTTGGATATGTTGAAGGAGAAGGGTATTCAGGGGATCAATGAGGGCGAGATCATGCCCGAGGAGGACCTTGGTGAGGATTGGATAAGATTCCGGCCAGGGGAGGATCTCCACAAAGTAGAATCCAAGGGGAGTTCTGACGCCAGTAAACCTTCTGCCCAGGATCTGATCTCCAGGTTTGATGAGGAGATCCAGGAGAGGGGAATGGTCTCAAAGAAAAGGTCAAAACCTCCCGGGAAAGAGAAGAAGGGAAAGAGGCCAAAACGGCCAAAGGGAAAGATGCCCAAAGGAATAAAAGAGGAACACGTCGATGTGATCAACATCGTTGAGAACGGGGTTTACGAGATCAATCTGGAGAGCCTACTCGATGACAGCCCCATCGTGGTTCAGAAGGATGGTAGCTACCTGATCCATTTACCCTCTCTTTTCAATTCAAGGAAGAAGAAAACCAAATGAACCCGATCTCTGGATGATCGATCTCAGGCTTTTACAAATTCGGATATTTTCCTTGCAATTGTGGGTGTGATCCCATGAAGCTTAACCAGCTCGAACGGTGATACATCCTTGAGTTTTTCCACCGAACCATATCCAGCCTCCACCAGTGCCTTTGCCTTGACCTCATCGATGCCAGGGAGCTCCTGCAGGGACTTGAGGGCCTCCGCCTTATCGTCCACCCTCTCGAATGTGGTCTCCTCAGGTTCGATCTCCTTCACGGGGGTCTCCTCTACCTTCTCCGATCCGGGTCTGATCCGCTCGAGTTCGTAATTTGTTGATGAGATGGATGGAAACCGTCCGATCATCTTCTGCCTGAGCTCTATCAGCGTGGGGATCTCGGAAAGGGGCATCAGGTTGGCCTTGAACCATTGATCCCTCTCATCCACGCC
>JAUVCY010000017.1 GCA_030595585.1 Thermoplasmatota archaeon | reverse complement strand
CCTCGTGTGCTTGAGGGCGAAGTTAAGGGCTGCGGGTTTCCCGTGAACAGGCCCTTTGTTCCTCAGAAGCCGGACCCTGTGGCGGGAGCCGTTCCCCATGCCTTTGATGAAATTGTTCACGAGGCGGTCGCAGCCATCCGTGGAGTTATCATCGATTATGACTATCTCCAGTCTGCTTTTACCTCCCTGATGGTAGGAGATCGACCGGAGATCTTTGATCGTCCCAAGGATGACATCGGATTCGTTCTTCATGGGTATAAGTATCGAAACGAACGGTCTATAGCGAGGATCGTCAAGGGGTCGATCGTGGTCCCAGAAAGCGCCGAACAGTGCGATCAAAGTGTAGTAACAGCCGACAAAGTACATGATGCTGAAAAGCCAGAAGGCTCTCTGTGTAACGACAGAGAATATACTGATGAGGAGAACTATTAGCATTAATATGAATCCAAGGGCGACCCATTTCTTCAAGATCTGGCCCCCGATATCTTATCCATTTCATTCTCCCTGAGGCCTTTAATCGTCATGTATCTCAATGCAGCATTGATCGCAACTGTAGTGAACAGAATGCCCAGAAGGATCAGGAGGAGGGTGAAGGAATTAACCGATACCGGGGCGAAGGTGCCTATCGGCAAACCGAGCTGTACCCTGAGGAAGACCAGAATATAAAGCAACGGGAAACATATCAGAAAGAGGAGCGGTATGGTTCTTCTTAATCTGTGACGCCAATCACCATTATAGCCCCAATCCTCTTCTTCCTCATTTTCAACCCCTTTTTCTGTCTTGCCGTCTATGTGGTTGCCCTGTGACCTCACCCTTTCCAATAAATGGGTGACCATTGCCTGTGTATCCTTTGTATCGACCTGGATATTTTTTGCTGGGGGCAGACGATATCTGGTCGATATGCGCCCCTCACTGTTGTCGCCCAATAGTCTATTTCCTCTCCTCCACTGGTTATTGGTATCAATTAGGTTTGTAACGATCGACTTGATCTCATCAGCATTGTCCCTGATGGAGAGATCCCTGGTGGTGAAACTGAGAGAGAGATCCACATTGGCCGGTCTCTTTATTTTCCTATTGCCCCCTCTTCCCCGAAAACGATCCTCGTTCCTGTCGATCAATCTGGTGATCAGGCCCTTGATCTCGTTTGAATTCCTATCCAGTTCGACCGTGTCAGGTAGTTTTCCAAGAGAGAGGCTTCGCCTACCCTGTGTGTTACGGGGGGGTGGCTTTCTGTAGCCGACCCCCTCCCTACCCTTTCCGTTCCTTTTATCGAACATGGTATCAAGCCCGAGCGAAAATCCCATCTTTGAAACATAGGAAATCCGATTGTGACTGGGGGTCCATCAGGTTCCCTAACCCGGTATAACGCAGGTAAAATTCGTATATAATGGAAAATAGGAGCTGACCGAATTTACTACTGTCTCTCAAGGCCTTTGCGAATGTATTTTAATCTGGCCAGGGGCAAATAAATTTCATTATGATGCCGGGAAAGAGGAGGAGCAGGTAGCCAACCATCAGATCACATTACTTTCGCCCATCCGGGTGCTGTCTCTAACATTTATAGAGAATGACTTATCTATAAGCTTATTATTCGAATGGCAGGCGGGATATGGTAAAGGATATGATATCGATCCGTGGTGCGAGGCAGCACAACCTGGACTCCATTGATGTGGACATTCCAAGGGATAAGCTGGTGGTGGTAACGGGGCTTTCCGGGTCTGGCAAATCATCTCTTGCCTTCGATACGATATATGCGGAGGGGCAGAGGAGGTTCATAGAATCCCTGTCGTCCTATGCACGCCAGTTCCTGGGGGTCATGGATAAACCCGATGTGGACTCGATAGAAGGGCTATCCCCCGCGATATCGATCCAGCAGCATTCGGCATCCAGGAATCCCAGGTCTACCGTTTCGACCACCACCGAGATCCACGATCACCTGAGGCTTCTCTACGCCCGGATAGGGGTGCCCCATTGCCCCGAATGCGCCAGGGAGATAGAGAAACAGTCGATGGATCAGATAATCGACAGGATCATGGGGTCAGGGAAGAGGGAGGTCCTGGTCCTGGCTCCCGTCATAGCCGGAAAGAAGGGAACGCATGTGGACACCCTCCAAAGCCTGCGTAACAAAGGGTACCATTTGGTTCGCGTGGATGGCGCCGAGTATCGGATCGATAAGGTGCCGGATCTGGATCGGAACAGAAAACATGATATCACGGTGGTTCTCGATAAGGTCTATGCGGATAGCGCACACAGGGACCAACTTGCCGATGACGTATCACAGGCCATCGCGCTATCGGAAGGTATCCTTTTGATAGAGGCCGCTGGAGAGGACCCGATATATTTCTCGGAGCGTATGTCGTGTCCGGTTCACGGCATCTCCATTCCCGACCTGGAGCCTAGGATGTTCTCCTTCAACTCCCCTTTCGGTGCGTGCAGAGAGTGCTCCGGCCTGGGTTTCACCCTGGATGTCTCCGAGGATCTGGTGATACCAGATACGAGCAAGACCATAACGGAAGGGGCGATAACCCTCTTCAGGTCCGATTTCGACGGAACCTATACCCTCAGCATGCTTGAAACACTTGGCCGTAAAGTTGGCTTCTCGTTGAACGTTCCGTGGCATGATCTAACAGATGGGGCCAAGAGTGCGGTGTTGTATGGGTCGAGACACACAATTTCCTGGTACATGGGACCGCCTGGTGGCACGCAGTATCGGTCCAGCAAACCATTTGAAGGTATAATACCAACGATCAAAAGAAGGTACAAGCAGACACAATCCGAGGGAATGCGGGAATTCTATCGGAAGTTCATGAGATCAAGCTCCTGCCCCTCCTGCGGGGGCGCAAGGTTAAAGCCCGCATCACTATCTGTAACGGTTGGGGGGCTCAATATACATGAGGTCACCCGGATGTCCATCAGGGATTCACTTGACTTCTTCAACTCCCTTCACGGATCCCTGAATGAGGTGGACAGGATGATCTCGAACCTGGTATTGAGGGAGATCAGGGAGAGATTGACCTTTCTCAAGGATGTGGGCCTTGATTATATCTCCCTTGACAGGAACACTGGCACCTTATCCGGCGGTGAGGCTCAGAGGATCCAGCTTGCCACCCAGATAGGATCATCCCTTGTGGGTGTCCTCTATATCCTTGACGAGCCCTCGATCGGACTCCATCAGAGAGATAATCGACGTTTGATAGGCACCCTTGAGAGATTGAGGGACCTGGGCAACACCATCATCATCGTTGAACACGACGAGGAGGTGATCAGGAGATCGGACCACATCATCGATCTCGGGCCTGGGGCGGGGGTCCATGGTGGGCAGATAGTGGGGGAGGGAAGTGTAGAGGATATCTGCGGATCGGAGAGGTCGATAACGGGCAAATACCTGTCTGGAGAGGCGCATATACCGACACCGCGTAAGAGGGTCAAGGGGAATGGTAAGTACATTATTGTCAAGGGGGCAAGGCAGCATAACCTGAAGGATATCGATGTCAAGATCCCCATAGGCACCATAACCTGCGTTACGGGCGTGTCAGGGTCCGGGAAGTCCACCCTGGTCGATGAGATATTGTACAAGGAGCTAAAGCGTCGTGTCTATGGGTCCAGGGTAATTTCAGGGGACCATGATGACCTGTTGGGTGCCGAGGATATCGACAAGGTGATAGTGATCGATCAATCCCCCATTGGGAGGACACCCAGATCCAACCCGGCCACATATACCGGGGCATTCACCCCGATCCGGGAGCTGTTCTCAAAAGTGGTCCTGGCGAAGGAGAGGGGATACAAGGTAGGGAGATTTTCTTTCAATGTGAAGGGGGGAAGGTGTGACCACTGCGAGGGAGACGGCATCATCAAACTGGAGATGCATTTCCTGCCCGATGTCTATATTCCATGCGAGGTGTGCAAGGAGAGGAGATACAACCGAGAGACCCTTGAGGTTCGTTTCAAGGGAAAGAACATCTCAGACGTGTTGAACATGGATGTGGAAACGGCACTCTCCTTTTTCCAGAATATACCGGCCATCAGGAACAAGCTCCAGACGCTCAATGAAGTGGGCCTTGGATATATCAAACTTGGGCAACCTGCAACAACACTATCTGGTGGGGAGGCCCAGCGGGTTAAACTTTCAACCGAGCTCTCGAAGAGATCAACGGGTAAAACGATATACCTTCTTGATGAACCCACAACGGGGCTCCATTTCGATGATGTGAAGAAGCTGCTCAAGGTGCTGCTCAGGCTTCGCGACAAGGGAAACACAGTGGTCATTATTGAACATAACCTGGATGTGATCAAGACTGCAGATTGGATCATCGATCTGGGTCCAGAGGGCGGCGACGAGGGCGGTGAAGTGGTGGTATCAGGGACCCCGGAGAAGATCGCAAGAAGTAGGAAAGGCCACACGGGCAGATACCTCAAGAAGGCGATTTGATCTTGATGTGTTTGGTAATGTGGTGTGTGTGTGGATAATGATTACACTTACAGGAAAAGTTGGAAAAGGGTTTAATTAATAAAAAATCAATACTAAAAGGAGCTGAGTAGATTTCGTGGTAATTTAATAACCGGGAGGTAGAAGGATATGCGGCACATCACAATGAGATCGCGGTGGGAAACCGATGATGAGGCCCAGAAACCACCCGAAGAGGACGATCGTCCAAAGTGTCCTGGATGCAAGATCCCACTGAGGAAAAAGGATCCTGTGACTTGGTCATGTTTTCTATGCGAGAAGGAGTTTCGAACAAGCGACCTTCTGAGCATGGGAGAGGAGAAGGAGGGATCCGAGACCGTGGACGAAGAGCTTGAAGGTGATGATGATTTCGAAGAGGATGATTTCATAGAGGAAGAAGAGGTGGAGGAGGAGGACTTCGTGGAGGAAGAGGAAGTAGAGGTGGTGGAGGAGGATGAATTCTCGGTAGACGAGGAAGGAGAGGAAGTAGAGGTGGAGGAGGATGAATTCTCTGTTGACGAAGATTCTGAAGATGAAGAGGAATTCTCTGTAGACGAGGAAGAGGATAATTCGAAGGATAATGGATCCGATGAGGACCTCAAACCAAAGGGCGGATACGAGGTTGTTTTCGATGACGATGACGACGAATCCGAAGATTCGTCTGACCTTCTCGATAGTGATCTCGAAGATGACGACGAATCCGAAGATTCGGATGGTGATTACGAAGAGATACCATGCAGATGCGGCAACGCAATCATGATACCCGTGGACGAGAGACCCTATCGTTTCAAATGCTCCGAGTGCGGTCGGAGCGGCCTGATAGAATCCGAAAGCGAAGGGTCCGAATCAGATTACGACGAATCCGGAGATTCGTCTACCTCTCACCGAAGTTCCGGTTCGGATTACGACGAATCCGGAGATTCGTCTAACCTTCAGAATGGTGATTCTGAAGATGATGATTTTGACGACGAGGATTTCGAGATCTGATCGCTTTTTCGGGGACAGTTAATATATTCACCAGGCGATGGCAGAACAGATGAGAACGGATATCTCAACATTGCCAAGGAGCTGTGGCGTCTACATTTTCAGGTCCAGGGATGACATCCCCATCTATATCGGTAAGGCTGTAGACATTCAGGCGAGGGTGCGGTCTCACTTCACCGACAGGAGAAGTTCGAAAGAGATCCTGCTGCAGGAACTCACAGACGAGGTAACGTGGATATCCGTGGCATCGGAGATGGAGGCGCTCGTCCTCGAAGATACGCTCATAAAGAGATATCAACCGAGGTACAATGTGAGGTTAAAGGATGGAAAATCCTACCCATATATCGTCATAACGAGGGAGAGATATCCATCCATGGTACACGTGCGCGGAATAGAGCGGCAGTTGGGGGACCACTACGGGCCGCACGGTGACCCCAGAGCCGTAAGGAGATCCATGCGCTGGCTCCGAAAGATCTTCCCGGTAAGGTCATGCCGCAGGGATATGAATAAGCCATCCAGGCCCTGTCTGGAATACCACCTTGGCCGGTGTTTGGCGCCGTGTAAAGGGGACGTCGATGAGGAGGATTACAGGGTCGCTGTGGAGGGCCTTGTAAAATTTTTATCGGGGAAAAGGTCCTCTCTTACTAAAACACTCGAGAGGAAGATGTGGGACGCATCGGCTGGCAGGGATTTTGAGAGGGCGGCCATGATAAGGGATATCCTTGGAGGTCTGGAGAGGGTCAGGTCCTCCCAGAAGGTTGTCCTGCTGAAGGGGGGCTATGTTGATGTTATCTCATTCACGGATGATCTCTCACACGCCTCCATAGTGGAGGTGAGGGATGGGCGGGTCGCGGATGTCGTTCCCTTCTCCCTTGAAGGCGAAAGGGCCACCTCCGATGTTGGTGAGGAGTTCATCTCCTCATTCTATGCTATCTCCGGATATGTGCCTCCCCGCATCGTGATATCTCCCCCCATCATGGAGGTTGAACGAAGGACCGAATTGGCGCAGTTCTTATCTGCAAAGGCTGGGTCCAGGGTGGTGATCAGAGGGCCGAGGGGGGCCCAGGAGAGATCTCTTGTGGAGATGGCCATCCGCAATGCCCACATGTTCTCCAGAAGAAGCTCATTTGTCTTAGATTCAGAGGAATCGATCCTCTCATTGAAGAGCTCTCTGGGACTTGAGAATATACCCCTCAGGATAGAGGGTTTCGACATCTCCCATCTGTCAGGGACCAATACGGTTGCCTCCATGGTTCAGTTCATCAAGGGAAAACCAAGAAAGAGCTCCTATCGGAGATTCAGGATAAGGACCAGCGGGAACGATGACCTCACGTCGATGAGGGAGGCGGTGTTCAGGAGATATCGACGGATCAGGGAATCGGACGGAGATATGCCTGATCTCGTTTTGATCGACGGGGGAAAAGGGCAGCTCAACGCTGCATTATCTGCCTACGACGAACTTGGCCTGGGCGAGCACCCCCCCACGATAGGTCTGGCAAAAAAGGAGGAGGAGATCTACGTGGAAGGGAGAATGGAGCCACTTAAACTGAAGCGGTCAGATCCTGGTTTGAAGTTGCTTCAGCGGGTCAGGGACGAGGCCCACAGGTTTGCTGTATCCTATCAGCGCAAGACGAGGACGGTGGATCGATCCGTGTTAGAGGAGATAGAGGGCATAGGGAAAAAAAGGGCGATGAGGATACTATCATCATACCGCAGCCTTGATGAGATACGTGATCTCGGTACGGCCGAACTTAAAAGAAGGTGTTCGATACCCGCAAAGACCGCTGTGGCGATAATCAAATATCTGGATGGTAAGTGAGATCATTTTTCCAGGGCCATCCGTCCGGTTGATCACCTTTTATAACCGTTTTTCCGGATTTACTGGCCTCATCCTAGAAAATTATAATATCATTATGGTGCTTTAACCTCTGGGTAAATATTTTCAACCTGAGCGATCAGGCCTGGAAAGACCCATATCTGGAGTGATATATGTGAGTTCTAAAAGGTGGAGTGCCCTCAGTATTCTTTCTGCGTTGATCATGACATTGATCCTCACGCTGCCCATTGGTATGGTAACATCCGATGATGCAGCTTATGAGGTCCCCTCCCGGGAGGGGGAAGAGACGATCGATGTGGGATCCAATGATGATGACGAATCGGTAGATTCGTCTAACCTTCGTGGAGGTATCCACTCAGATGTTGATCTTGACGTTGACCTTCCCACAAGGAGCGAACCTTGGCTGGAGTGGGACCGTTTCTCCTATCACAGCGGTGGCCAGGACGGTAACATGGTCTACAACAGTACCACCAACAAGGCCTACATCTACGGCGGTGGATATTACAGCACTCAGGGTTCGGGTAGCCATAGAGCATATGATGACATGTTCGCATATGACTTTGATACCGAGAGCTGGGAGGCGATGTTGTATACATATGGCCCGAGCGCGAGGTATCGTTCCTCCTATGCTGGAGACGAGAAGAACGGGAAGCTGTACGTATATGGCGGGATCCAGGACGGTTCTAATATTAACGATCTATGGGAGTTCGACGTGGCCACGGAGACCTGGACCAAACCCGATTCAAGTCTCTTGACCATGCAGAGAAGCAGGACGCCAATGATCATCGATACGCAGAACCAGGACCTGTATCTGCACATGGGGCAGGGAGATGGGACACAGGCATACAGCAATCTCTCTGGTTTCTTCAAGGTCGATATAGATAACAATTACGCTGTAACAGCGCTTCCCAACGATGGAAGGGAGGCCGGGATGGTCCTTAGATATTCACATGATATGGCAATTGACGAGGTGGGCCAGAAGATATACCTCTGGGGCGGATATCACAAGATCGATGATGATAATGGTGTCTACCTGGAGGAACTGTGGGAATACGACATGGTGACACAGACGTGGAGCCAGCTGTTCGCACCTTTGGGCATTGGAGCCAAGGGTGAATCCAAGATATTCTTCAGACAGGCGGACAAGACCCTCTACATCTGGGGTGGATTGAACGGGTCGAGCAGGGACGAGCGGCTGTGGTCGTACGATGCTGTTACCAGTGAGTGGTCATTTGCGGACCTGGGTAATTCCATATCCGGACGTTACAGGTACGCAAGGCAATATTCCAGCGTGGACGATAGGTATGTCATTTTCGGGGGAAGGACCAGTTCCACTCAAAGGAGTATAGCCTACCTTGACATGACCACGCTGGAGTGGTCCACCTTCGACAACCACGTGAGAAGTCCCTCAAGGGACAACGGTATCTTCGCCCATGACAAGGATAGGGACAGGTTGTATTACATTGGCCCAAATGTCAATTCAGGTTGGGGTGGAGGCAACACGACCGCCTATTTCTACTATTTTGACCTGACCACACATAAGTGGGTTGGCCCAATATACAATACCGCGACAGAGAACCCCCATTACAGAAGTGATGCAGCATTGTGTTACATCGAGGACGAGAACGCCGTTTACATGTATGGAGGAACATACACGACCGGTTCCCAGTCAAATAGAGAATACTGGTCCCTTGCGGATTTCTGGAAGATAGACCTCACCACGAATGCCTGGACCAAGGTATATGAGGCGGCGGGGCCCGGCGAGAGGTTCGCTTTCGAGATGGTCTACAACGAGCAGGACGGTTTGATATATTTCTATGGAGGCTGCTATTATCCGGTTGAGACCTCAAATGACAAGTCGGTTTACGATGATATGTTCACGTTCGATCCGGTGAGCAAGATGTTCAATCAGTTCCTAGGCCTCTCCCCCACACCTGGGGCAAGATGGGGCGCCGGGCTGGTCATAGATACCGATATGAACGAGCTGTTCCTGTTTGGCGGATGGCACGAGAAAGTGACCAACCCCGATTATGACGATGATATGTGGAAGTTCAATTTCACGAACAGGAAGTGGACCGAGATGGACTGGGCCTCCAACCCCTCCGCCAAGGCATTTGCAAAGCTCTGTTATGACCCACTCACCCGTGAGATACTGATATCCGGTGGTGGCTCCAGCGAGGACCTGCACAGCTACAGGATCCTGGAGAACTCCTTCAACAGCAATCTATACTCCGTTCCAAACCATGGGACCCTCGATGGGCATGCGGCCTATTTCGATACCGAGACAAGGGACCTCTGGGTGTTCGGCGGAAGTAGACATGGAGTGTGGAAGATGGGGGTTCCGGTCAGATTATCCGTCCAGGAGGTGATCTTCAACGATCCGGACTCGGATAGCAATGTCGCCTACGCAATGCTCAGACCGTACACCTTCTCTGCCAGGGTGAAAACGGTGGACGGACCCAGTGATCTGAGCACTATCAAGATCGAGCTAAAGCACAATAAGGGCAGCCTACGCTTCACTTACGATAATGTCGGTGAGGCCTGGACGATCGTCGATAAGGGAGATTATGTCGATGTGCTTGACACAACCGTGACATGGGTGGGGAAGACCGCCCTGGTGGAGTTTACGCTTATGTTCCACTGGAACTGGTCAACACCATCCAGCAGTTACAATCGTCTTTTCAAGGTAGAGGCAATTGGTGACAATATCCTGGGTGATTCCATAACAATATTTGATTTCCTGAAGGTGAGGAACAAACTTACACACGAAGGTGAGATCATTGTGGAATCCGAGGTTCAGGGAGTACTGGAGAACGGTTCATGGACCCAGTGTGACGAACTGATCACATTCTCGGGCCCAAAGATCGTTTATACCGGAGGAGATTCGATCTACCCCGCTGCTGATAGTTTCACATTGAATCTGTGGAGCGATGAGGGTGAGATGATCCCCAGGAACTTGACCCCGGGTGAGATGATCAATTTTTCCATAAGGACCCCGTTGAACTCCCAAAATGATGTGGATTACACGATCAACATATCCGGGATCCCCCTGGAGAACGACCTCACTGATCTGAATTACGTGATCAATACCGACGGAACACCTCCATCCGCACCTGGAGTGGTCACCATTCACGCGGACAGCTTTGAGGATTCGAGGGCCCGGTTCGACAACGAGACGCAGGTGTTTGTGACGTGGCAGGGGTCCCTGGACAGCGGCGGATCGGGGGTCAGAACGTATTACTGGGCGTATACTGATGGGACCGGGACAAGGAACGGGACCCCCATCAACAGGACCCAGTTCGAGCTGATGCTTCCCGGGAAGGGAGTTCACACCATTTTCATATGGGCGGAGGACAAGGTGGGGAATCTGGGCCTTTCCAGGAACTCGACCCTACTTGTTGATATGGAGACGATCAATTTCGAGGCTATCTCCCCATCATTTGTGGATTGGCTGCCCTACGATGAGATCGATGTGATAGTGAATATTACCGATTTCGGCGGCTCCCTTCTGAGGTCAGGCTCCATATATTACAGATACACCAGCCTGGGTCTGAACGATAGGGAGAATTGGCTTGGAAGTAACGCCTGGAAATGGGTACAGGAATATTACACAACAGAGGAGGAGGAGACCTTCATCTTCACCAAGACCCTCAAGGGGCTATCGGAGGGTGCCGACAACTACCTTCAGATCAAGGCAACGGATGGCGCAGGAACGGAGAAATATTCCGAGATATACAATATTATGGTGGATACGGCCCTGAGGTATCCAGATGTAGAGCTCATAGCCCCACCTGACGGGGCTCAGTTCGAGAAAGCCGAGGATGTGGAGCTCAACTGGTCTGTGATATTCTTCCTCCCCTCCGATGTGACATATGACGTCTACATACACGCGGATAAGGAACTCGTATTGAACCGGGACCCGGTGGCATTCTGGGCCTCAACAACTTCGCTCGAGCTTACACCTACAGGTGTGACCTTTGGCACCTATTACTGGACCGTTATCCCCCGGGCCAAAGAGGTCTGGATCGGGAACTGTACCAGTGGGGTGTACTCATTCACCATTAACGATGAGGACAACTATGCGATATCGGTGAGCTCGGACACCAACGGCCTCAAGATACCGCAAGATAAGAGCTCGTTCGTGAAGTTCGAGATTGTAAATCAGGGTCAGAATGAAGCTGTGATCCGGGATACCGATTACTCGGTTGTATCCGGAGTCTCGGTGACCTGGGATAAGGATCTCAGTGAACCGGATTCACCATGGAAGAAGATCAGTGTTGGAGGGGCGCTTGAATTGACCGCAACCATCAGCGTAAGTCCCGATGCGACGCCTGGAACCTACACCTTGACATTCTTCTTCAATACCACGATGGGTGTTGAAAGGAGCAAGGAAATAACCCTGAACATAACTCCCATTGACGGAGGACGAACCGAGGTGGAGGAAGAGGATAACACGGTAACCATGATACTTGCGATAGTGATTCTCGTGGTCCTGGTGATAGTGGGTGTCGTGGCGGTATATTTCTTCGTTCTGAGGAAGAAGCCGGAGGATAAGAGCAAGTATGGGTACGGTTCGATAGAGGATCTGGAGTCGGAGTTGGGTATTGAATCCACGACCGCTCCACAGCCGAAGGGTTTGAGAAAGGCACTGGGCGATGAGGATAAGGCGGGAAGCGTGATCGAGGGGGCGGTGGAACCGGAGGAGGGCCTGGAGGGCGATGAGGATCTGGAGGAGTTTACCCCACAGCTTGTGGAGGAGGGCTCGGAGGATGATTGGATGAACCTCGTTGCCAAGGAGACGATAGCGGTGGAATCGGGTGATATGCAGCACGTCCCCAGTGAGGAGCTTGAACATCAAGAGAGCTCGGATGCGGGGAAGTCCCTGTCCGATCTCCTGACGGAGATGGGAGAGAGCGCAGAGTAGGAGTAATGTCAGAGGGCAGGCCTTCCGTTCGGGAGGTCTGCATTTTTTTAATTTAAGAGCTAAGCAATGTTTAAACTTAAAGTAAAGATCCAATCTACATCGAGTCAGTATAGTATTTTTACAGCTCTCAAACCGATCAAGGTTCGATCGTCCTACTATCGCAAGATCGGTAGGGTCCAGGCAGGATCACATATCATCGACCGATGGGCCCATGACGGCCAATCCGTCGCCTTCCACCACCATGATATACTGTTTCATCGAGTGCTGGTTCTGTCTCATCTTGATCACCTCGATGAACCTCTTCTTCCCCTCCATTGTCCTCCTGATCCCCAGTTCAATGACCCCGTCAGAGAGGAAGTTCTCGTTCTCCTTGATGAGGTACTGCCCGTTCCTTGGCATCTCCTTGAGTATGAACGAGGTGAGCCCCGCATCGCGGAGAAGTTTGAAGAAGTAATAGATCCTCATCCTCATTAGCTGCTCGTTATCCAGCTTTGTGAGGGTGTAGAGCGCATTGAGCGAATCAAGGGCGAACACGCAAAAAGAGTCCCCCCTCTCTTCTTTGGTGGAGACGATGAGCTTCTCGGTAAGCTCCATGAAATCCGTGTTCTCTGACTCCTCCCTGTACATCTCACGGGTCCTGTTGTAATCTGCAATGAAGATGCGATCATTGGGTTTGATCCCTATGGATTTCAGGTTCTTTAAAAGGGATTCCTTCGTCTCCTCTATCGTAGCGTAGAGGCCGATCTTCCCTGGGTTGTTGTCGAGATATTTTGACATTATCGAGTAGGTGAAAGTGGATTTCATTGCTCCCGTGTAGCCTTCCACCATAATGATCAAGTTCTCGTAATTGTTGGTCTTGAATATCTTCCCCAGGCCTTTTATCGTATTCTGGAACATTGCATCACATCCTCCAGTATGGTAATACTCTTTTAAGCGTTTAAACTATCGTATTCCTACTAGATATATCTATCGGAAACCAGTAAGGTCGTATTATATTTTTTTCCTTGAGTATCAGTAGATGATATATTCGAGCACCTCATTTGGGATGACGTGAGATCGGTTTCCACGGAGATCATAATTGGTATAATTGTGATAGTGTCCCTCCTGCTGTTCGTGTTAGGGTGCCTGCTATACCCCGATATATTCTGGGATG
>JAUVCY010000018.1 GCA_030595585.1 Thermoplasmatota archaeon | reverse complement strand
CCACCCTCTGCCCTCGAGGGCCCGGAAAACAATGGACCTCCTCTCTACCGTAATGGTCTCGAACCTGATCTTGTTTTTATTGAAGAACTTCATCGAACTTACCACCTGGAACTTTGAAAACACCCTCTGGAGGGCCCCCGGCGTTAAGGGTGAGGGAGTTAGGGTTATTTTTTTCTTTCCTCAGAGAAGCCCATGGAAATATTCCGGCGGCTCATATGATCTACCTGATCCTTGAACAGGATGTTACAGAAAGAGAAAGATCGAAAGATCAGAGAGATTGGCCGGTTATCAAATTATTAATATTCATATCCCATTGCAACAATATCGAGATCCAAGGAACCGACTGTCCGTTGAAAAAGACCAGGGGAATTAAAAAATGGCAGATACACGATCGGAAGGCGATCTCAAGAACAAGGTCCGAGACAAGGTCCTTGAGATCCGGAATGATGATATGCTGGATATGATGATGTCCTTTCATGCAAGCTCAATTCTCATTGAAGTAGACGATATCCCGGACGCACTCGAACTGTTATATGATGAGGATAGGATCACGAGAGATCTCACGGCCCAACTCCTCACCAAAGAGGATCAAGATTTTCAAAAGGCTCTTGCTGATTCGAATATATTCCAAGTCATCCGTTCTCTCCTCGAAGGTGATGATGAGGACCTGACGATCAGCGCATTATCAACCCTTTCAAAATTGTGGAGATATGGCGATGGGATCATAGCCAACAACCTTATCGAGTTGATCACCCAGCTGCTCGAGAAAGGCAGCGGGAGGGTGAAGGACGCTGCCGTTAACACCTTGAGATCCCTGATCACTCCTGAGGGATTTCCAACGGAGGGATCCATTAACAACATGCGGGAAATGTTTAAAATTTTCATTGGGTCCAATGGATTGAACAGGGTCGTCGACCTCATTCACGATAAAGAGGTCACAAATATCAAGGATGTAATGTTGATGATCGGAATGCTCTCGGGACCGGAACACGCGCAAGAGATCATCGAGCTTGACATTCTGGACAGGATATTCTCATTCCTTGGGGACCAGAATGGGGCTGTGGACCTTATGGCCTCCACGATACTCGCGAACCTCGGTTGCAGGGAAGATGTCAAGGATGAGATCGTGACTCGCCTGAAAGAGAAGCTGAATTCAGAAGATGAGATCGTGAGAGGAGCGTCGAGAACCGCCCTAACAAGTTTGTATTCTCTAACCGAGGATGAGAACTTGATCGATACCGGCCTCGTTGATGAGGTGTTGACCATGATGGAGGGAGATAAGGAGAGTGACAACCTTATCATGCTATTCTGCCAGCTGAATGAAACAGGTCTTCTGGAGGCGTTTCTGGAGAGGGGCCCACTTCCTCGCCTCAAGGAGATGCTGGATATGGACGATAGGGGACATGAGGCATGGACCATATTGGGATTGTTGGAACAAAAATGCTCAGAGGAGGTCCTTGAGGGCACCGGCATCCTCGAGAAAGCCGTTTCCATCCTGAATGATGAACGGGATCACATCAAATATGGTGCTACAGACCTTTTCAGATATATCTCCAACAGCGATCATGCGGAGCTTCTCATCAAATACAAGACAGTAGGGCCGCTTATAGGGCTTTTATCAAGGGGTGAGAACACAACCGTGGTGGTCATGATCTTTGAAGGGTTGGCGGAAAGAGGTTTTACTCAGGATCTGATGGATGAGGGCCTTTTGGAGGCCGTAGGCCAATTATTAGAAAGTGAACACTCATCACTTCATGGATCGGCATATAAGGCCATTAATATTTTCATCGATAACGGAATGGCCGAAAAGATCATAAAAGCAGGATATGCAAATACCCTGGTGCGGGATTTGGATAACGAGGATACCATATTCGATTGCCTATATGCACTACGTGACATGGCAGAGGGCGGGCTATCAGGATCATTGATCGAGAATGGTGTCATCCCAAGGCTGAAGGAATTGGCCCAGATCGAAGAATATCGGGAACTTGCCTCGGAAATCCTTGTACTGATCAATAGGGAGAACAGATGACCATGGACCTACCACCACCGAATAGAAAAAGGGAAAAGGCAGGAAAAGAGGATATGACCCCTCCCCCGAACAAGAGACCGTTCGTGAGATGGGTAGCCATCGGGCTGGGCGTTCTGATGGTCGCCGTGGGCATACTTCTCCTCCTCTGGAGCTTCGCCTGGATGGCGGCCCCTGAGCCCGGCCCCCTGGAGGATTCGTCCGGCCTCTCGGGTGGACCCGGCATAATGCTTGTGGGCGTCCTCTTTCTCGGCTTCGGTGGGATGTGGATATACCTGGGCTACAACGATTTCCCCAGGGGGAAGAAGGAACAGCATATGCAGGGGTGCCCAAAATGCGACAGGCGCGTAGAGGCCGACCTGGATTTCTGCTACTACTGCGGGGAGCAGTTCGGAAAGGAGAAGGAACAGGAGGGTGTTGGTAGCAGGCCGCCCCGTTTGAAAAAAAAGGTCCACTTTAAATGATCCGGGGCCGGGGAAGTGGATTGACCTCGGCGAAAGTACTATTATGTGTTCCGCCTTATCCACCCTCATGAAAGCAGCACTTGAGGCGCTGAAACGGAGCAGGATATTCAGGGACCAGTCCAAGCTCTCATTTGATTACGTCCCCGATGAGCTCCCCGGACGGGAGGAGCAGATGGATGCGCTCGGGAGGCTGTTCCGCCCCGTCGTGTACGAGAAGATGGGACAGCACGTGCTGATAATCGGCCCCGTGGGCTCGGGCAAGACCGCGGTCGTGAAGAGGTTCTGCTCGCACCTCTCGGAGGCGGGCATGGAGAACCGCAGGGTGATAGAGAAGGTGCACGTGAACTGCAGGACCAGGAAGTCCGAATCGATGGTGATGCTCTCGATCCTCAACCATTTTGACCAGAGGTTCCCCGACAGGGGGTTCTCCATACCCGAGATGTTGGAGATACTGAAGAAGCACCTCCGGAAGAGGGAGATACATCTGGTCATCATACTGGACGAGGCGGACGTCCTGCTGAAGAGGGCAGGGTCGGACCTGATCTACTCGTTCACCAGGCTGCAGGAGGAGGACTCCGATCTGCTTGGCTCCATCTCACTCATACTGGTCTCGCAGAAGAGGGTAACGGACCTGATGGACCCGGCGTCGCTCTCAACGTTCAAGAGGACGAACCTGATCGATTTCGGCAGGTACACCAAGGAGGAACTTGAGGCCATCGTGGACCAGAGGATAGAGCTATCCTTCCAACCCTCATGCGTGGATCCGGGGGTCTCCGACATGATCGCCTCGATGGCCGAGGAGTACGGAGATGCGAGGTTTGCCATAGAGCTTCTGGAGAAATCCGGAATGGTCGCAGAGGAGAAGGGGGCCGACACGGTCTCCCCCGAGCACGCCAGGTTTGCCAAGGCGGACGTGAAGCCATTCGTGTTCGAGGAGACCATTCAGCAGATCAACGTACACGAACAGATCATGCTTCTCGCCGCAGCGAGGCTCCTTCGAAGGACGGCCTACTGTTCAACGGGCGAGCTTGAGGATGAGTACAAGGCCATCTGCGAGAGCCTCAACAGAAAGGGCCTGGGCCATACCCAGTTCTGGCAGTATATGAAAGAGCTGGATGCCTTTGGGATATTCACCGCAAAACGGTCGGGTAAGGGCACCGTGGGAAACACCACGCTTATCACGATCCAGGATGTCCCCGTAACGGAGCTAATAGATTATCTCGAGAAGATGCTCTTCGTTTGAACAATAAATAACCTGCCCGTGACCTCGGCCACGGGCATATTTTTCATCACTCCGATGGGGGCTGTGTGGGAGCGGGCGGCGGTGTAGGTTCTGCCTGAGGTACGGGAGGCACAGGTTCGGTAGGTGGTACGGATGGCGTCTGTGGCATCTCACCCGTGGGCTCATCGTCGTCGAACAGGTCATCAACAGTGCCGTGTGATCCCTCCACTTCCTGCTCCGGGGGCACCCAGATATTGCCCTCCTCCGGCGTCTCGTGGGTCGCATCCAGTTCCTTCTTTGCGTCCTCCATGAAACCGGCAAGTAGGTCCTCCTCCTTGGGGAGCTCCTCTACGGGAGCGGGAGGCAGTTCCTGCGCCCTGTACGTGGGAAGGACGCCCGCCTGAGCCGGGCCGGGAGGGAGCTGACCCTGTGGATAGGCGCCTGGAGGGAGCTGGCCCTCTGCCCCGTACATCATCTGCTGGGCGACCGGCGCGGGTTTCTTGAGCAGGAGCACCACCAGGAAGATGATCCCGATAAGGACCACCATTACGACGATGATCAGCAGTATGAGGAATCCTTTGGAGGAGCCATCATCCGTGGATGAGACCAACGGATGCGAGTTCTTATCCAGTGGATCCGTATCCGCCAGAAACTCCTCCAGGTTGGAGAAATCGTCCCCGTCCCAGTCCTTGCCCGCATCGGTGGGGTCCAGGCTGTCAAGGAAGGTGTATTTCTCCTCGAACACGTCGGGGAGGCCGTCCCCGTCCGTATCCAGATCTGGATCTATCTCCTCCACAGGCTCGAATATCGTGATGTGGATCTCCTTCGATGCCTCCACTCCGGCGCCATCCACTGCAATAAGGGTCACCTTGTAGTTCCCCTGGACCGCATAGGTGTGGTTGACCTTCTTGCCCTCCACGAGGGGGGAGAGGTCCCCGAAGTTCCACATGAAGGTGAGCTCCTCACCGTCCGGGTCCCCGTTGTCAATGGCCTCGAAATCGATGGGAGTATCTATCATCAGCTGCATGAAGTCGTCATACCTGATATTGGGCGTCTCCGGAGGGTCGTTCGTACCCACTATCTGGTACAGGACCTTCACAGTGGTCTTCGCCCCGAGCTTGTCCATCACCGTTACGATAAGGGTGTGGTTGCCCGTCATCTCCTGGGGTGGTATTATGGTGAAGTTCATCTTGAAGTCGTTGTAGATATCCTTCGTCTTCTGGAACTCTGCGGTGTTTATGGAGAAGGAGAGCTCGTCCCTGTAGTCGATATCATCGGCCACGACGGTGAGCACAAATGGTTCGTCCTCGAACCCGTTCTTTCCGTTTTCGGTATTGAGATACACCTCGCCATTCACAGGCTCCTCATCGTTCACCGTAAGTATCAGTGGCCTGTCGTTGACGTTCTCCACCATAAGAACGATCTTGAGGTCTTTGCTGGCCTCTCCCTGGGCATCCATGACGGTGACATATGTGCTCACCTCTCCCATGAGGGCATCCTCGTTGGTCGGCGTGTAGGTGAGGTAGGCCTTCTGGGGATCATATGGATGTTTTGCCATCTCCCAGAGGTTGTTGTCCGAAAGCCACGACAGGCTGTCGATCTGGCCGATATCGATATCCGGATCGGACGCCGTGAGGGTAAGGTTTATGAGTGTTCCCTCGTCCACATTCCGAAATACTATCTCGGTGACGTCATCGTCGACCTCTCTGGTGATCGCCTTGTCCTTCCACTCCACCTGCGATATCGTGGGTTCATCGTTCTTGTTGGTTATCTGGAAGTGGAGGATACAGAAATCGTCGGGAGAGGGCATGTGGCCGTCATCTACCGTTACGTTCACCCACAGGTGCCCCACGTCTTCGTTCGTAGGCCTGAAAGTGAACTGGCCGTAGGTGTTGAGGCTGAACCTTGAAGAGGTGGAGTTGTGTATGTATACTATCTTCCCCTGGTCCTCCTCGTCGTCGTCGATACCGTAGATCTTCTTGTCCTGAAGGGCGGATCCCTGGGACAGGGACATGAAGACCGCCCTGTGGTCATTTGTCTGAGTTCCACCGCTGGGCAGGTCCACCTTCGTGATGTAGGCGTCATCGTTCACCGAGGTCACGTAGATGTCGAACCAGTTGGAAAGGACCGGCACCTCATCCCCGTTGTTCGGTTCCCAATCCCGACCCCAATCGAAGCACTTGATCCTGAACTCACCCTGTCCGAACCAGTGCTTATCGGATACCGAGATCGTCATCTGGCCGTCGCCGGCGATATCCAAAGTCAACTGCGGTGGGTTGTTCCCCGCGCCCTCGACCTCGAACCTCAGTTCGGCATCGTGTTCTGGCTGGGGATCGGAGAAGTACAGGTTGAGGTTCGTTGCGTTCACCAGCGGCCCGGTGTCCTCCTCGAACTGGAAATCGGGCACCTCCATATCGAAGGATGGTGGATCGTTGGGAGGTATGAGATTGGTGAATATATTGGTCACATTGTACTTGATATGGGCATCCGTCTCGGTGCCCACATAGCCGTTACTGTTGAAGATCCACAGCTGAAGCGGGGAGACGCCGATGAATGCGTTGCTGATATGCTCCGATACCCCTACAGCGGCTGTCTTCTGGCCGAAGAGGACACCCGCATAGGGGAGGTTTCCCCCGGTGGTGTATATGTTCAGTTCATTTGCGGTGTAGTTGTAGTAGATGAAGTAGACGAACATGATCGATGCCGTGAGGAACTGCTGTCCCCACAATCCAGGGCCGGCATATCCAAGCTGGGGATCCCTGACCTCGGTGGCCATCTGCACGTTCATGCTCATCTCCACGGTGTCCCCGCGGGCCATATTGAGTCCCGATTCAGTGATGAACGGCGTGAGGTCGTACCAGTCGAAGTAGTCCTGTGAAGTGTGGATCGATGAGAGCCTGGGGGGAAGGTTCGTCTTGTTGGTAAGGGTCCCGGCCTGATAGAATCCGTTCCACTCCGTCCTGGATGTGGGTATGAGGTTCACGTCAAGCGTGTAGTTGATCCTGGTGTCGTTGAAGGAGTATACCCGTACATAGTACGGCAATTCCATATTGACCCCGGATATTCCCTCGGGAAGGACGTCTATATACGACGTGTTTCCGAAAAGGCCGCCCGTCACCTGGAAATCCACCGAGGTGTACTGCTGTAGGAGGTAATCGATCCCGTATACCTCGACTACGAGGTGAGTGCTCTCCTTCACCGAATCGTTGGAGAAGATGGTGATATTGAGGTTGTCCACGGTGTTGTTGGCTCCATCCACGGTCAGGTTGACGAGGTAGAAGTCCTGGTCGTTGAAAGTAATTACATTATCAACGATCGTGGATGTGACGTTGTTATCCACCGAGTCGCCGTCATCTATCGACGTTGCATTGCTGTAATCGTCGTTCTCATCCTTACCCGAATCGGCCCTTGTGGGGGCCGCGGTGAGGGGCATGGAGTTCCGGTTGAGGTCGTAGAGGTCCCCAAGGCCGTTGAAGGTCTCCATCGGGATGACCTTCCTCGTCGCCGCACCCATATCCACGAGGTCGTTGAGATCGTAATAGGGCGTATCCCTTCCGCTGATCTTCAGGACCTGATCCTCCAGTTCCTCCTCCACAGCGGCCACGTCATCGGTGATAGTCTCATCATGGCTGTCTCCAGTCGCCCCCACCACGATGGTTGAAAGGGGTAGTATCAGGAACATTGCGACCAACAGCAGGCTCAGAAGATACGTTTTTCTCATGGGAAATCCCTCCGGTGGATGCCGAACCGTCGACATCGTACTGTATGTACGCCTACATACCGTAGGCTGTATAGGACCAATAAATTCTGCCTATTAAGTGTTTATGGTCCCCTGTAGTGCATGATATCGAAACCTCGAGAGCGTGCCGAATGAGGTGTTCGAAAATATCAGGGCCGGCCATCTCCGAAGAGGGTTATTCCGGCAAGCTCTCCCGGTTCCATATATCGTCAGGCATATCGTTGTAGATGGCATACTGCTCATCATCATCGCCGCCACATCTGTTGGAAGATAGGCATGCCATGTTGCTGATGGCGTTCTTCTTCAGGAGCCAGTAGTGTATCCTCCACTCCCGACCGTCGTACAGGGTCGTCTCCTCCCTCTCCGTGACCAGAAGGCCAAAATCCTCCAGCATGTAAAAGAGGTCCCGGTCCTCGGGTTCAAGGATGTTATCCACTATCCTGTCCCCGAAACCGAAGAAGTTCAGGACGTGGTATGCCATGTTCTGAGCATCTTCCTTGCTCATGTTGTGCTCCTTGTAGGAGTTGATGATGGCGTCGGTCAAGCCGTTCAACGTTATGACGCGCCTGATCATCGAAAGATCGTCCACGTGTTCGCCCTCGTTTTGTGATCTGAAGAAATCATCCATCTGTTCGCCTCCGCCTCGTGATCTGAAGTTATCATCAGGGACCGGTACGGGAATAGAAGGCGCCTATCTTAGACCAATTATATAATCGTTGCGGAAAAAACCATTACTATCCAACGTAGAGAACGCTATGCATCATATGTTGTTCAAGAAAACACTTATACCCCCACGATAATCGGGGTCCAATCCAAGACGGAGGTATGGATTTGGCTCCATCCGACAGAAAACATCAAAAGAGGCTCAAGGAGGCCGAGCGGAAGCTCATCAAGATGAATAAACTCCGTGTACAGGGTAAGATCAGCAAGGAGGAGTTCGCTCAGGCCCTGAGACCATACAAGGATGAGCTCATCGAACTTGGCTACCCCATCAAGATAAAGGACAAACCCAGGCAGGAGAGCGAGCCTACCCCCGAAGAGGGGTCCATTCAGGTCGTATCCATTAAACCCTCCGAGGTGACGGTCAAACCGTACGAGAAACGGTCGACGCTCACCATCGAGGAGATCGAGCACAGCATCGACCGCCTCTCCTCGGGTTCGGAACATGGAGAGAGGCTCAGGATGCTCTACGAGGAGAGATACGGCGAGGAGCTCACACCTCCGACAAAGGATATCAACGTCACGATCACCGCCGATAGGCAGGCAGGGCTAAAAGCTCCGGTTCCAGTGCCCGAGAAAGGACTTCTTGAAGAAGGAGACGAGGCGGATAAAAAACCGTTCTGGAAGAACATCTTCTCGAAGAAAGATAATGTTAAGGCCCAGGGTGAGCAGTGATGAGCCCCATTGAGAAGGAGGCGTACGACCAGGCCTCGACGATCTTCTCACCTGACGGAAGGATGTATCAGGTAGAATACGCCAGGGAGGCGATAAGGCGGGGTGGGCTGGCAATGGGGATCAGGTTCAAGGACGGCATCCTCTTCGGGATCGACAAATCCGTCTACAACTCCCTCATCGAGGAGGACGACCTCGAGAAGTTCTACAGGATAACGCCCACGGTGGGGACGGCGGCATCAGGTCTGATAGCCGACACAAGGGTCTTGGTCGACCTCCTCCGGGAGAAGGCCCAGGAGGAGAAGAAGCGTTACGGCGAGGAGCCCGACATCAAGACGCTCATCGGCTGGGTCTCGAGCATCAACGAGATCTATACCAGGTACGAAGGGGTCAGACCCTTCGGGGCGGCCCTTATCCTCGGCGGCAAGGACGAATACGGCTACCACCTCTACGAGACGGACCCCTCCGGGATCTACCAGGAGAGAACCGCCACGGCGATAGGCAGAGGTCATACCGAGGGGCTGGCCATGCTCGAGAAGGAACACTCGCTGAACATCACGAGGGACGAGGCCGTGCAGCTGGCTTTGGAGGTCCTCAAGGCCACGTTCGAGAGGATCGACCAGGAGAAGAACCTTGGTATGGAGCTCCACATACTCTCCGAGAGCGGGTACGAGAAGATCGACCTCACCGAGGACCACGTTACCGGAAAAAAGCAGCTACCTGGTCAGAAGAAGGCCAAAAGCAGGAAAGCTCCCGGCAATAAAGATCCAAAGAAGAGAATATCCCCCGCCAGGAAGGCAAAAAAATAATATGTGGGGGAACGCGCCCCCCACCCGTTTCAGCCGTTCTTGAGCAGTTTTACGCAGGCCTCCACCGCGGACCTTGCGTTCTCGATACGCGCCTGCGCCTGGCCGCGGGACATGCCCGGCCCCGATATGCCCATGCCCACCGGCTTGTTCATCTCCAGCGAGATATCCATTATCTTCCTGGCAGCGTGCTGGATCACCAGCTCATCGTGCTGGGTCTCGCCCTCTATCACGGCGCCGATGGCCACCGCTCCGTCCACGTTCTCGTCGTCAAGCAACCTCTTGAGCCCGAAGGGTACGTCGAAGACGCCAGGGACCTTGATCACCTTGACCACCTGGCAGCCCAGGAACTCCGCGTGGGCCTTCGCCCTCTCCATCATCATCATGGTGATGTCGAAATTGTACTCCGATACCACCATTCCCAGTCTGTATCCATTATCCTTCATCTATCTCACCGCTCCCTGTCAATGGTAGACGCCGCTCGCGCCCCCTGCAGGGCCCGCATCCGCGAAACCCTGCCTCTGGCCCGTGCCCGCCTGCTTTCTCAACTTTTTTTGATCGAATAACATGTAATATGCGTTCCTCGCATGCTCCCTGGTCCTGTTGGTCGCCAGCTCCATGAGCTCACGATCGTCACGGGCCTCGCCAATGTGGACGAATACCTCGATTATGTGGGTGTTGGTCATGAGCTGCGCGGTTATCAGGCCCTGGCTCGCCTCGTGTGCGCAGGTCCTGTCGATCTCCTCCCTGCCCGGCATGCCCAGAGCCATCACTATTGCACACCCCTCCTCCTCGATCAGCTTCTTGCACGCCACCGGGAGGTCCTTGACCCCGGGGACCGTCCTCCTCTCTATCCTGAACCCGCCTCCCATGGACCTCAGCTCGGACTCGGCCTCCGTACCCATATCCACCCTGGCGAATGTGGTGTCCACAACGCCGATCCTCAGCATCTCTTCCCCCTCTCCTCCAGGATCTTCGTGATTATCTTCCTGGTCCCGTCAATATCGCCCGTCCTCTTCTCAAGCCGTACCACCCTGGCCCCTATGCCCCTGGCCTTGAGATCTGACTCAAGCTCCTCCACCGTGGGTCTCTGATCGTAGCCCAGCACGATGATATCCGGCTGGATCTCCTTGATTATCCTGAAGTGATCGTTGGGATAGCCTAGGACGGCACTGTCCACCATGGAGAGGGCCTCGATGAGCTCCCTCCTGAGCCTCTCCGCGTTGACCGGGGTATGCTTGAGATCCAGCGCCGTGGAATCCCTGGCCACGATGACCACCAGCTCATCTCCCAGCGCCCTGGCCTGCTCCAGGAAGTCCAGGTGCCCCGGGTGCAGTAGGTCGAACACGCCGGTGGCGACGACCCTCTTCCCCCTGATGCTCGCCTTCTTCTTCCTCTCACTAACGGCCCACGTCTCCTTCCAGGCGCCGTCCCATTCAGCCCATGCATCTATGATCTGCTTCCCCTCGAGGAAGGGGATGTTGTTCTCCCGGGCGTACTCCCTGACCGCTCCCTTCTTCATGGAGGCGCCGTCATCGCCCATGATCTCACAGCCGACCGTGACGCCGGAGAGGCCTGCCATCGTGGACAGCGCGCACGAGAGTTCGGTGTGGCCGAACCTGCTTTCCAGTATATGGTCGGAGGCTATGCAAACGGCAATGTGGCCAGGCGTTCTGAAAGCCTCGCCGAACAGGTCAAGGGATTCGTGCGGCGTCATCTCCACGATCCGCTCCGCCAGCAGGCCGAACTCCCTTACCGTGAGGGACCTGTCATTATCCGTGATACCCGTGAAGGTGTTCCTGTGGTTGATCGTTACGGAGAAGGATGATCTCGAATCATAGGGTATATCGTCAGGTATGAGGTGTTTGAAGATCGGGTGTGCATCACCGATCTCTACGAAAAGGTCCTGCATAAAGGGCATGGAGAGCTGGTCCCTGATATCGGGCCTCACCATGAGGAAGATCAAACCTCCCCCATCCCTTCTCATGGTCCTGATATGTTCCGGCCTGCACACCTCTGCCGGAAGGAAGAGATCGCACTCCTCCTCCCTTCCGTCGGCGTCGTAGACTATGACGAACTTCCCCTCCCTGAGGGCCTCCAGAGCTTCATGGACAGTTGAATCTGACATCATCGTATGATCGACGATGTTAAGATAAATATTTTGTACGTACCAATATTATGGTATTTTAAGAGCTGTCATCCCGGGAGAACATCAGCTCTTTTGCCCTCCTGGTCCCGTCGGGGGGAGAGGTTCCGGCCCGGGCCATATCGTCCATATCGAATACCCGATCCTCTATGTCAAGGGCCCTGTTCATGTACTTTTTAGCCTCCTCCATTCTCCCAAGCTGCTGCAGGCACCTTCCCAGGGAGTAGATGGCGGGATAGTACCTATCATCCATCTCCAGGGCCTCCCGATATCTCTTCTGGGCCCCTTCGAGATCTCCAAGGGCCTCCCTTATCACGCCCAGGTTGTTCAGAATACGTGGATCTGACCATCCGCTATCGAGGATCCCCACCAGGCCCTCCTGGGCATCCTCCATCCTCCCCGCCTTGATCAGGACTATCGTCCTATCGTAAGCAACCTCCAGAGGTGCCTCCGGGTCCTTCAACGCCCTATCGTAGTACTCCAGTGCGGGAATGAGGTACCCCAGCTCCCTGTGGATGAGGCCGAGGGTGGACAGGACCTGCCACTCCGGCCGTGCCCTTCCTTCCATGGCCCTGTAGCACACGTTCGCCCACTCCCACATCCTCCCCTGAAGGAACGCCTCGCCAAGGGAGAACATCCTGAGGACGTCGTCCCCATCATCATCACCTCCCGGCCAGCTGTCTGATGACATGACCTCGAGGGACGCCCTGGCACCGTCAAAATAGCCCTTGCACCCATCGGCCATCTCGAAAACCGCCCTGGCATCGTCGAACTCATATCTGGTGAGATGAGCAAGGCCTTTCAGCTCCCACGCCCTCCCGAAAGAGGGGTCCCTGTCCAGGACCCAATCGAGGTGCTCGTCCATGGGCCCGATATCGGAGAGACCAAGTGCTTTCTCGGCCTCCTTGAGGTGTGAGACCGCCTCAACATGCTCCTGATATTCCGGGTCCTCCATGTTCCTACCCCTTTGCTTCCTCCCACCCCTCTGCATCCAGGACCTCTTGGTGGGGGCGTGACCTGAAACAGTGGGTGGGGAAATGTCTCGAGCATCGTCCGCAGCTGAGTATCGATGAGCCGTAAGGGGAGAGTTTGGAGAAACACATGGGACAGATGGGCATCTCCTTTGAGGTCCATCTCAGGGCGATGCGATGGCCCTCTCGGCACTCCCTCCCTACCCCCTCGATGAATATCTGAGTGGTGGCCCTCTTCACGAGATCGCCCCCCATCAGCCTCAGGCCTGTCATGGGGATCTTCTCCCCACTGACACCGTGCTGAATGTCCAGAGGGACCTCCTTCGTTGGCGCTCCGCAGGAAGGACAGGGTTGGGATGGGTCGAATCTGGAATCCTCCTCCTTCTCCTTCGCCCTCTCCACCTTGAAGTTACGCTGTTCCCTCCTGGCGGCCACCATGTCGTGACCGCACTTGGGGCAGTTTGGAGCCTCGGTATCGAGCTGATATGCCGAACAGTTCGGACAGTAC
>JAUVCY010000181.1 GCA_030595585.1 Thermoplasmatota archaeon | reverse complement strand
ATACAGTAGAGGACATAGCCATGAACCTTCCACGAACCGGAGAATAAAATCCAGGTCGCCCCCCATATCATCCTCCATGAATATTGGATTGCCATTCCATCCTATGTTCTGGTAGTATGACAATTCCATGCCGTAAGCTATCAGCATATCATCATCACCATCGCCGTCAACGTCACCGAATGTGGGTTTGGCCCCTCCGGGAAGGTCCACAGGCCTTGAACCCGCCCTCAACATGTTCTTTATGAACGGCTCCTGAAGCCATTGTGGAAGGAGGTCCACGGCCTCGCCCATTTTTCCATACCGCAGGGATGAAAAACCCCTGTATCCCTGGATCGATGGAACCCCTGTCTCGTTGATAAATATCCGGGTCTCACCACCTGGAGGCACCTCCACCACCTCATCGAATATTGGTTCACGATCCATCTCATCGTAAACCTTATCGTAGATACCATCTGTCCCTTCATCACCCGACCCACCGTTGATAACGGTCGGAAATATCAGGACCAAAACGAACAAAGCGGCGAAAAATACCCTCGATGGTCTACTCATGACAGAACCCATACCGAATATACGCGTCGTATAAATAAAAGGTATCCAAAGTCGAACAGGCATTGTTCCATTTGTACTGTTCATTTATCCTCTACTGCCGGGACCCCTTTAACGAGGGTGTGCGGCCTTATATCCTTCAATACCAGTGAATTGGATGCGATGACTGCCCCTTCCCCCACCGTCACGCCCCCTCTCACGGTGGATAGGCCCCCTACCATGCAACCTTTCTTCAGGTGAACCTCTCTCTCAATGTATTTTCTCTCCACTCCTGCCGAAGATGGGTTCTGGTCCACCTGATGGGAGAGTATTGTTGCTCCCCAACCTATGAAAACATCATCCTCCAGGTAGATCATTTTCGGAGCAACAGGGTCTATCACCGCATATGGTGCAATGAACACCCTCTTTCCGATATTAGCGCCCCCCATCCTGTAGATAAAATTCTTTATCCAACATGGGGGCAGCGGCCTTGCGAGGTTGTATATGAACCATATGAACCCATTACGGACATATGATTTTCCGGTGAAAGATAGAAGCGTTTTCAAACCTATCGATGATAAATATCGTCAATGTCATATAAAAACAATGCACTGATAGTTCCTCCAGTGCTTTTAAAATATCAGAATTGCCTTCACCAGAATATGGCAGAAAGCGACCATGAGATCCCCGTTGGAGATGGAAGATGGGAGATCGTCTTCGACGAGGGTGAGAAACCAGAAAGGGACAGCTGGGATATATACTTCATGAAGATCGCAAGGCAGATAGCCACAAGAGGTACATGCCACAGAAAACACGTTGGTTGCGTCATAGTCAGGGACAGGACCATTCTTGCCACCGGTTACAACGGTTCGATCCGGGGAATGCCACACTGTGATGAGGTTGGCCACATGATGGAGGGAGGACACTGCACCAGAACCGTCCATGCCGAGGCAAATGCCATAGCTCAGGCTGCCAGGAACGGTATATCATTGAAGGGCGGTGAGACCTACGTCACGGCAAGCCCCTGTTGGAACTGCTTCAAACTGATGGCAAATTCCGGGATAGAGAAGATCGTTTACGGTGAGTTCTACAGGGACGATCGGATATTTGAGGCAGCGAAACGACTTGGAATTGAACTTGCCCACATCTCCGAGGATGGATCGACAAAGGTGTATCCGATCACAGAAAAATAGTCTACAGCTTGAGATCGGGTTTCTTGATCCTCAATGAGATCAGCTCGGACCTGGCCCTTTCCACAAGTGGGGATGGGTCCCTGTAATATTCGTTAACCACCTTTGCGACGCTTACGTAATTGGTCTCATCCTTGAATGCCAGCCATCTTAGAACATCTGCCCGCCTGTTGACCTCCTCTATGATCTGCTCCTGTGTCATTCCCTCGCGGTCCATGATCTTCTCGTACAGCCTTGAATGTCCCGAGAACCTGAACTCATCTTTGGCTGGATTCCAGAAATATACCTTGTTGGATACTATCTCGTTGGTGGTCGGCTCGATCCCAACGATCTCTGTGAGCTCCTTGATCCTCCTGGTCCTTTTCTTTCTCACCCTCACCTGTGCCTGCAGAAGAACGAGGTTCAGGCCAAGTATCAATATCCTGGGTATATTGATGGGGGGGTTCTCCAGCCTGTGAACGATAGCAGCTACGGTATCAGCGTGTATAGTGGCATAGGTGACCTGCCCCGTCGCCATCGCCTGGAAAACTGCCATCGTCTCCTTCCCCCTCACCTCACCTATGATCATGTATTCGGGCCTCTGCCTCAAGGCTGAAACGAGAAGCGTGTACATGTCTATGCTCTGCCCCGTCCCCTCCCCTTTTCTCTCCCTTGTAAGTCCAGCTATCCAGTTCAAATGGGGCAGCTGCATCTCCCTCGTATCCTCTATCGTTATTATCTTGGAGGAGGGGGGAATGAAATGGCTAACCGCGTTGAGCGTAGTGGTCTTTCCGGAAGCGGTCCCTCCCGAGACCATCATGGAATCACCGTACTGGACAGCTAGCCATAGATGTGCTGCCATCTCCGGAGATACCGTTCTGAAAAGAACAAGGTTTACCATCGTGAGTGGATCCTCTTTGAATTTCCTGATGGTGAAAGATGATCCCCTTGTCGTTATCTCCTTTCCAAACGTTGCGTTCAACCTGGACCCGTCAGGCAGGGTCCCGTCGAGTATTGGATCTGCTATGGATATCGATTTTCCAGACCTCTGTGCAAGGCCGACCACGTAGTCGTTGAGCTCATCTTCATCCGCCCATCTAATGGAGGTCCTCGTATTCTTGTAATCCCTGTGGAATACGAATATGGGTATTCCTGTCCCGTCGCATGAAACGTCCTCGAGGTCGGGGTCCTCCATCATCACCTGTATCATGCCGTACCCGAGGAAGTGGTTTGACAGATAGTAGAATACCTTCTCGAAGGTCTGTATGTTCGTCTTCTGTCCTGCCAGGGAGAGTAGTTTCTTCATCTGAATGCGTATCCTCTGTTCGTTATCAACATCGTCAACCTCACCTCTGTCGATGTCGATGTTCTCCTCTATGGCATTCTTCAAGAAATCCAGTAGTTTACTTTCCCTTTTGGTCATCTCCGGCTCGATAACCTGGTACAGTACATCTTTCGTCTTCTTGTTCCGAAGTATCATCGTTGCAGAATAATCCTCACGTATCCAGGTCATCTCGGCAAGTATATCCCAGAGGTCGGGGTCGAATTTCGGTATCTGAAGTATCTTGTTCCCCTTGAGGTTCATCCGGTCCTGTTTTCTTCTCCTGTACCTCACTATCTCCTGGGCCTTCATGGTCTCAAGGTCCACGCCATCCTCCAGAGGGTCCCTCTGCTTTTTCTTTACCTGTGCCGCCTTTTTGAAAATCGACCCCAGGTTGAATACCGACCTCTTCTTTCCGGACTTTGTGTCCTCTATTACAACCCCTTCATCACCCAGCGATACGATCTCTTCATTTTGCTTCCCGTCATCCTGGATATCCTTCACTTCGTCGGCCTTCTCTTCTACCATATGAACACCTCACATTCGGCCCTACCTGCCAGCACTCTTTCGATATCACGCTGGAAGGTCGACTAACCCACAACCTAGACAATATAATGATTGGATTTTATATAATTGTTGTTGGGGGAAATCCCAATTATCTTGAAATCGGACATGTTATTCCCATTTGTCTCAAAATGGGCTATATCGTGGATATTTACCTCTATGACCTGAACTTGAGATCCGTTGTGGAGCCCGTCGCCTTCCACAGCTCCTTCATCCCTGAAACGAAGGTTTTCGGGTCCTTGACAGTTATCCTTCCCACGATCTCATCCAATCCCTCCGCATACCCGATCTCATGCGTCGTGTAGCTCCATCCGGCCTTTTTCTCCAGGTCCAGATGCTTTACAAATGCGTACTTGGCGGCTTTGAGCTTGATATCGTCGCCCTGATATCTCTCAATTATCCTTGAAGCCCCCTCCCTTCCTCTTACGATGTACGCGATGGTGCACTCGTAGGCAAAATCCATCATCTCCGGGGGATCTATGAGGTGTGGAAGCATCTTCCTCACCTTGAGCTCCTGGATCTGGAACTTTCCCTCTTGTATTACGGCCATTGGTTGGAACCTCGGCACAGGAAAGTCCAATAACACCTTTGCCGCGATCTTGGGATCATCGATTATCTTGATGATCAACTTCTTGCCTACTTCTCCCCAGAACGGTGCCATGATCTTGTTCGCAGAGGGGTCCAATGATATGATAGGGCCCTTTGCCAGGTCCAGAAACTCCTTCATCACCTCCAGTTCCTCCCTGTTCAGGCTTAGTGATGATAGCAGTTCTTTCTTTGAGTCGCCATAACATCGGTTCTCCACGATGTAGACGGTCTTCCCCGCCTCTTGCAATCTTTCAAGATAGGATTCGATCTCCTTCTCAATGTACCGATGGTCCATAACTTTGCCCTGGAGATACTCTTCTTTGGAGGTCAGTTCCTTCACCTTTCCAAGCCTTGACAGGAAACTGCCCTTTTCCTCCTTCTTCGGAGGAGGTTCACATCCACATCCTGCGCCTCTTTTACACATGGGTTTGACCACTACATCTACGTCGAAATAATTGGATATGTTCGATGTGGCCATATATGATGCACATGTTGCGAAGGTGTTATCCTTGTTCATGGTGGAATGAGAAAGGCTTCGCACTATATCCATCTCCGCTGATAACCAGTGAACTACTATGTAAGGCTCCTTCCATGGTTTCATCTTTGCCGCCACGTTCCTGTCGAGGTCCTTGG
>JAUVCY010000069.1 GCA_030595585.1 Thermoplasmatota archaeon | reverse complement strand
AGTGGATGACCTACATCTCCTCTATCGTGCTGCCGGAAGGAAAGACAACGCTTCTGATCTACGCAGTTGACGATGCGGGCAACAGGTGTCCCGAGATCAGGTTGGAGTTCAAGGTGGACACGGAGATCGAGAACACCCAGTACAAGGTTGACGCCCTTATGGGCAACGGATGGTACAAGGAGGTGCCCACGATAACGCTCACGGGTGAGCCGGGGGCGACGATATACTACAGCTGGAACGACAGGGTATACGAACGATACATGGGTGCCCTGTTCCCACCCGAGGGCGAGGGCATGTTCACACTGACATTCTACTGCATGGACGATGCGGGCAACAGGGAGCCCGAGAGGTCCATTACCGTCAATGTGGACGCTACGGCCCCCGAGGCGGCGATGACCTATCGGACGAACGATAACTGGGTAAACTTCAACCTGTCGGGATCCACCGATGGTGTGGCGGTGATGTACTACTTCATGGACTTCGGCGACGGAACCGATTCCGGATGGGTTAATACGCCGCTGATACAGCATGAATACCTGGACAAAGGGGATTACACGGTGGAGGTCAAGGTCAAGGATGAGGCTGGTCACGAGAGCGAGGTAATGGAGTATCCCGTCTCGCTTTCAGGTGGACAGGATATCGCCCTTCTGCTAATGGTCCTGATACTGGTGGTCGTCGTCTCCATCGGGGCGATAGCCCTCATTGCGATATACAAGCATAGGCATTCGAAACCGCACAGGCTCCACTTCCCCCACCCCCATATGCCGCATCCTCACTTACCCCATCCCCATATGCCGCATCCGCACCTGCCCCATCCACACCATCAACCTCCAAAACCACCCCTCCCCCCTCAAACCGTGGTATCACAGCTGGAACCGGCCGGGGCACCCGGGAAAACGGATGCGCCGATCGAACCAGCAACGGCCCAACCAACTACGCCGCCTGCGGTGAGGCCCGCGGGCTCCATAGGGCCCGATCAGACATATCAACCCCCTCCGCAGCCCCCGGAGAGGCCTTCAGCAGGTCACTCCAGCCCCTCGTCGAAGTAATCCTCATCCGGCCCCGGGAAGCTCCACCTCTTACGTAGTTTCAGATACCTGTTGAAGTTCCACACCTTCCTCAGCCCCTTGCCTTTTTTCCCGTTAAGGGTCTCCAGCACCTCCCGGGCCCCGTGGATGAAGAGCATCTCCTTCTTCGCCTTCGTAATGCCGAAATCGAGCGTTTTGATGTCGCCTGTTGGAATGTCCACCAGGCGGCTCTTTCTCGTGGGGTAGTTCATGAGGGACATGGAGCTCTGGCCGTGCCTCATCGTGTCGAATATGGCCAGTCCGAAATGGAACAGGTCCTTCGTATCGTGGCTGGGAGAGGGGGACGAGGTCAGGTTGATCCCCAGGGTGGGCCACCTCACCTTCTTCACGTTATCCCGATCGAAGATCTCCAGTGGGAGATTGGCAGCGAACGCCCCATCCACGATCATCGCATTGTTAAGTTTATACGGCTGAAAGAAGAAGGGAACGGATACGGACATCCTGACCGCAGCTGCCACCGGGAAGCTGTGGGGGCGCAGCCTTCCATATCTGTCCAGTTTGAGGTCCTCGGGCATGCGGAGCTCCGTGGCGTGGGTGATGTCGGAGGCCAGGATCTCAAGCCTGGGGCCGTCCCTGTTGTTGAGCGGTGCCAGCATCCCCACACCATTCCGGGGGAGCTTTCCAAAGGTGGAGGCGTTCCTCTCGGAGAGCATCTTCTCCACCCAGACCTGGAGCTTGTACCCCTCGTACATCCCGTATGACATCGAGACCGCAACGATCAGGGCAAGACGGGGGAGCCGTTTGTCCCAGTTCCCGTCCCGAAACTCCATGAAGTCCAGGTTGAAGAGCTCCTCAACGATCTCGTAGATGTCATATCCTGCAGCAACGAGCGCCGCCAGAATGGCCCCTGCGGAGTTGCCAGCAAGCCGTTTGTATTTGATATCGAGCTGATCCAGGGCCCACAGGGCTCCAAGGTGGGCCACTCCTTTTGCTCCCCCGCCGGACAGGACCAGGTCGCAGACGTTGTCCTCCTCGTCGTGGGACAGCTGGAATCGCGGGTTCCATCGGAGCTTCAACAGGTCATCCTCTATGCGGGAAAGCCTCTCCTCTCCCCTTCTGGAGAACGATTCCAATCCAATCAACTCCTTTGATCTACTGGTAGGGCACGGCCCTCATTATCTTCAATACCAGAAGGGACCCATCCTCCTGTGACCCTAATATCAGCTCATCATTTGCAGAAAGGCCCATGCTTCTGAACCACTTGGTCAGGCCGCCGCCGATCCTCACGCCACCCGTGTTGGATATCATGCATTTCGATTCAAGGGAGGCATCCTTCCGGATCCAGATCTTGATCACACCCTCGCTCAGGAGGTGGCCCTTGTCCTTGGGGATATACAGGAAACCCTGGCGGACGGATGTAGCGGAGATCGGGGATATCACTATCCTCTCATCGGGGATCCCCGATTCCTTGGTGACTATCTCCTCCACCATCTGGAGCATGGGTTCTATCCTGGCCGTCGTGGGCGCCCCCTTGCCTCCTACCATCATCTTCACAGTGGCATCCAGGTCGCTTGAGAGCAGGGGTATGATGCTCACACTGCTGGAGGGGAACTCCACCTTGACCACATCTGCAGTCCTGGGATCGAGCAGGTAGAGGTACTTGTACTGTGCGTTCTCTTCCTCGATCCTCCTCAGGTTCTTCTTCATGGATTCGTGCTGACGGCCGCCGAAGGAGCTTCTCCCACGCAGACTCATGGTACGGACCCTTGCAAAGACCTCCGTTCTGCCATCCCTGGTCCCAATAATGGACGATTCATCCGGTTTCTCAATGACCTCCCAGCCATCCACTTCACGGTGTCTATCCTCAAGGTCCTTTGAGGCGATGAAGATGGACGCCATCCGGATCCTCTCGTCCAGGTCTCTCATGCTCTCCTTCAGGGTTAGAAGGAACGTCAGGGTCCTGCTCATTTCCTCGGTCGATTCTACAATTTCACCCATATTCATCTTTTAAAGCAATAAATTGATAGTGATTAAGCTTTTCGGTATTGTCCTCACCGTTCTACATCGGTAGACATGCCGGTCGAGGAGGTGTGCCGGGAAAAAATACTTCTACCTCCAGAAGGATACAGCCTAACTTTGACATATGAGTATATACGAGTGTCAAAGTGAGGCCTCTCCCAACGTTGACAGGCTGGGATCATATTCGATCTGTCAAAGTTGGGATACAACGGCAGGAAAAGCAGGGTGAGATAAATGGTCAAATGCCTATCATGTCAGGAGGAGATGGAGAGAAAGGATTTCAGCGGGGTTGAGATCGATATGTGCCCCTCGTGCAGATCCGTATGGTTGGACGGAGGGGAGCTCGAGGAGATCATTGGATTGGACCCGGCAGATGGAAAGATATTCTCCTGCGAGGAGTGCGGCTACAGCATGAACAAGAAGTTGATACTGGGGATCGAGATAGATTACTGCCCCTCCTGCGGGGCCGTGTGGTTGGACCCCGGGGAGCTGGAGAAGCTCTCCAGAAAGCCGGTCATCAAGGGCAACAAGGCCCTGTTCAATTTCGTCAGAATGGAGCTGGGCCCGAAGTATGAGAGGCTATCCTCCCGCTGATCCGCCCCTTAATGGACGTTGTCGCCCCTTCCGTTCGAGATCTCGATATTCTTCCCCATGGTGACCAGCATATCGTCCATCGCAGCAATGGTCTCGATGCCGGACTTGTCGTGTACCCAGCCCGCCTGTAGATTGGGGTCATCCTTCAAAAACCTCTTTCCAAGGTGCGTAAGGATCACCAGGTCGGGCCCTATGCACTCAGCGAAATAGGCTGCGTCCTCGGTGGAGAGGTGGTGCGGTATCCTGGCCCTCAGCGGCCTGGTCGTTGCGAGGATCAGTATCCTCGCCCCTTCGTGTTGGTCCACTATACTCTCCCGTAGCTCCGTGTCGGCCACATAGGAGATGTCGCCGTTGCTGGTTGAGATCTTGAACCCTATAGTGTCCGGGTCGGAATGTATGGAAGGGGTTGCGGTGATCTTCAGGCCGCCAATATCATGAACGTCCCCCCCCTTCATCGTCTTGACAAGGTCCAGCTTCTTGAGGTGATATCTGGAGATCGCAGGCCCTAGATCTCCCCTCCCCTTGATCACCGAATATGGTGCCAGGAGGGTCCCCTTTCTCTCCCTTCTGAACGAGGATATCCCCTCGATCAGGACCTCTGCGTTGGCGTAGTGGTCCGGGTGACAGTGTGAGATGAGAATGGCATCGGTCTCATTGGGATCGACCCTGTTCCTCCTGAGGGCTGAAAGGGCCCCAGGGCCCGGGTCTATGTGGAGCCTCGTCCCGTCATCCAGGAGGATCCCTCCGGTGGACCTCTCCTGGGTCAGCGTCACGAACCTACCACCCCCCGTTCCAAGAAAAAGCAGCCTTGTCATGGACATCTCTCGAATCTCATGTTCCAGATGGTATTCCATGGTTAAAATCCCTTTCGCCCCCTATTGAACATTGACCCGACGGCCCCATAATTGACGCAAGTAATGACCTTTTTTCTTGTAAAGGTTATAAATAATAATGGGACATCCACCTTTCAGGGAGCATACCCTACGGTCTGAAGGATCAGGGTGATCTGAAGATAGGTCCTTCGGAGATATATGGAAAATTAGATGGAGGAAATATCATGAAAACCAAGATAAGCAAGATCCTTCTTGCGCTCATGTTCGTGGGTTTTATGCTGGTCCCAGCGGGGATCATCGGTGCATCCGGAGATGACGGGATCACCGAGGATGAGATAGAGCCCAAAGGCAACATAGTGAGCGCTTCAGAGGGTATAACGGTTGAGAGGGCAGACCCTGATGAGATCAGGAACGCCCTTTCCCAGGTAGAGCTGGCGGAGCGCGATCTCGGCCAGGCAAGGTTGGTCAATACGGAGCGCGTGACGGATGTGTTCAACAGCGAGCTCCTGACATCAGACTTCGATCTCTCTCTTGCAAAGCCATCGATGATGGCCATGGAGACCAGGGCATCGGATGACGAGCAGAACACCAACCATTGGGATATGTACAATGGTTCATTGGTCAGCACTACACTGCCGGAGACCATAACCGGCACGCTTGACAGCAAAGCGGTAGCCACGAATTCCGATGGCATCGACTGGTACAAGATCGAGGTGACCAACGTGGATCCCCGGGCTCCCGGGTCCGTGGCGAACTTCACGATGACCCTGGACTCATACGACGCCTCGGCGACCTCCCTGGATGATCTGTACGAGTTCAGGCTCATGGACGATGGCCAGGGCGGCCTCGAGCTTGAGCATGATTATCTGGATTTCCTTGAGATGACGGTCATCCACAATGATTACTGGAGCGGCACCTCCTACAAGGGTGGCTACGAGTTCTTCTACGACGATCAGGACGACGACGATTCGTGGGTCCATGACGGCGATAACACTCTGTACCCCGATGATAACTGGACCTTCAACTGGAGGGCGGACCTCAAGTCGGAGGGCGTCCGGGATACCGATGGGTTGGGCAACGGATTGACCGAGCTCAACTGGTACTACATCGGCCTCAGCTGGAACTACCTGGCCCTTATTGGGGCGCCTACAAGGGGGACGTTCGAGATCGATTACACATTCACAATAAGTGCGCCCGAGATGGATAGCGACAACGTATATGCCAACGATTGGAAGAACGGCACCGCTCTGGGCTCATCGGTCACCAGCACCCTGAACACCCTCAAGGACCAGGAGGATTGGTTCCAGATCGAGGGTAACGATTACGACAAGATCTGGAAGGTAGATTTCTGGTGGAACAGGACGCTCCCGTTAAACCTGGAGATCAACTCATGGTCACAGTCCATGTACGTATCGTACATCGACATATGGATGAACTTCTACTTCCTCTGGACCCACTGGGGCGATGATCAGACGTGGGGAAATGACGACGATGGCTACTACGGCATGGTACTGACCTATTCGCTCTACCTCGGAGGAGGGACCTTCGTGGCCACCGATCAGAACGGGGATCAGATAACGGCGGTTCCCGGATGGTTGATCAACAACATGACCGGGGGCTCGTCCGATACCAGAAAGATGTACATGGGTGTGATCCTGGAAGCGACCGTCCTCGCCATAGACGGTAGCGGCAATTTCGTGGGCCTGTACGCCCCGTCATTCGGCGCCATAGAGGAGTATTCGATCGACATATCCATCGCAGAGGTGATGGAAAACAACCCGCCAGAGATAACCAATATCACGGCCCTGTCAACCAATCCGGAGCATGAGATGGGCGGCAACTACGATGATGACTTCGATATCATCGTGACGTACACGGATGAGGACAACAACGAGCCCAATGAGCTGTGGATCGAGATCGATCCCGGCTACGGAAACACGCCAATAAACATCTCCGCGTTATCCTATGCCGTCGACCCCTTCGATGTCGATTACACCGATGGGAAGGAATACCATATGACCTTCACAGGCAGAACGCTTGGAGCCGATCCGGAGTTCCACGTCGTAACGGCAAAGGCAAAGGACAAGCTGTCCAGCGGTGCCATCCAGTCCCCACAGTGGTCCCTACCCCTGGAGGTTGCGAACCTGATCAGGGTCTGGAACGACGAGCCACCGGAGCTCAACACCAACTTCGCAGGCTTCGACCCGATCAACGAGGACTCTCCAACGGTCTCCCAACCCCTCGATAACTACGTGGACGGGATGTTCAGGGACGCGGAAGGGTTCACCGGCTTCTACATATGGAACGAGTCCATCGGCGACGATGGCGATTGGGACGTCAGCTACGACACGGACCTTATCCACGTGGACATTGCTGAGGAGTACAACCTCTGGTATGCGAAGATCACCCCCAAGACCAATCAGCACGGTCAGGGGACCCTCAGGTTCAGGGGCTACGACGACTACATGAGCGTGGAGGGCGTTTGGCCCGTCACGGTCTCGGAGGTCAACGATCCGCCCATGGTCATAAGCGTCGATATAGACGGCACCATTGTGGACGTGGATAACACCCAGCCGGACAGGCCGGTGGCCCACCTTGAGGACGAGACGGTCCTCGAGGATAAGGAGTTCACCTTCCAGATAATCGCCGAGGACCAGGACCTTGAGGGAGAGAGGCAGAAACTGGAGTACTCCTTCGTCAGGGCCCTATCCGATGGATGGGACGCGGACATATCCGTGACCTGGGACACGGGAGAGGTCTCCTTCACTCCCACCAATAATGACGTGAAGGCAGGCAACTCCAAGATGACATTCGGCATCTCGGACAACAAGGACGAGGGCGAGATCAAGCTCGAGGTGTACTTCGAGGTGACCAACGTAAACGGCGCCCCGGAGATATCCATACCCACTATCACGCAGAGGACCTATACCCAGTTCAGGGAGGTCAGGATCAAGCCCGTAGCGTCGGACGACGACCCGGATGATACCAAGACCTTCAGCGTGAACATGCTTTCGGCCATCGGGACCGATGTGGATTCCATCGCGGACCAGCTTCAGTATGCAGAACTCCGTGAGGAGGTGGACTGGGGCATCAACACCGCTACCGGTGAGTTCTGGTTCAAGGTGGACGATCAGAACATCTGGAAGACATCCACGGGGATGGATGGCCAGGTGGAGATCACCCTGGTCTTCGAGGTGAAGGACAGCAAGGGCCTCACGGCAACCGCGGATATCGTCCTTATCCTCACGGATGAGAACGAGGAGCCGGACAAGCCCGTGGAGATCTTCTTCGATATCGTGGACGAGGACGATGACACCGCCGGTATCCAGAGCCTGGACGTGAACTTCTGGGTGGATCCAGTATCCGATCCGGACGAGGACAAGCTCAGGTACAGGTGGGACTTCGGCGACGGCCAGACCGGAGAGGGTATCAACGTCAACCACACCTACGCCAAGGGCGGGCCCAAGAACGTCCAGATGTGGGTTGAGGACGACGAGTACCAGACCGACAGGATCGCTCAGCAGATCGACCTGGAGGAGCCGGTCGACGATAACGGCGGCACAATTATTGACCCGACGAAGGATCCGACGATAACGACCGCAGAAGATGACAACAC
>JAUVCY010000140.1 GCA_030595585.1 Thermoplasmatota archaeon | reverse complement strand
CTTGGCAGGCTCCTCCATAACTTTGTTGTCCTCCGGGACGATATCGTTCCATGGAAGCTTGCAAAGTCCACAGAGGCTGAACCAGGTCCTGAACATGGGGAACCAGTGGAGCGCCTCCGCCTTCTGCTCGAAGGTGGGCATGAAATTATGCACCATGTCCAGGAAGATCAACCAGGCCTCATCGTGCTGTGGGCCCTTCAAGGCCAGGCCGTATCCCCCCTGCTGGGCAAGGGACTCCTTGGTCATGTACTCGGAATACTCCAGGCCCTTGGCCTCCATTCCTATGTCATTCATGAACTCCAGGTCGGCACCGAACTCCTCGTGGAATATCCTCTTCATGTTCCTGATGCCCTTTCCCAGAATGGACCCGAACCCCTCTCCCCTCGCCATCTGATGGAGGAGCTCCAGGGACGCCTCCCTGTTGCCGAAGTTGAGCTCAAGGCCGCCCGTGTTCTCCTTATCGATCAGGCCGTTCTCGTAGCACTCCATCACGAAGGCGATCGAGGTCCCCACCGAGATCGTATCCAGCCCGTAGGTATCACACCAGTAGTTCATCTCTATGACGTGGTCAGGATCGAATATCCCGCAGTTGGACCCGCACCCGGCAATGGTCTCATATTCCGGGCCGTCCACCCACACCCTCTCCCCTTTCGACGGGCCGGAGGTCAGGAGGAAATCCTTCACGCCATGCGCGCAGGCCACCGTACAACCGATCCAGCATCCATCGAACCCCTTGTCGAACCGCTTCCGGTACGCCTCCCTTCCCATGACCTCCGTGTCACAGCCGATATCCTTCCCCGTTCCGAACTTGTAGTTGCACGTGGGAAGGAGATCGTAATCGTCCATGATCGTTGTCAGATGGGCCGTTCCAACCCTTGCCATCTCGTTCTGCTTGGGGTCCAGGGCAACTATCTCACCGGAATGGGACCTGGCCACCTCCATCAGGGCCTTCTTGTCCGCGGGCCTGTTCGAGTTTATCGATACCGTGGGACACCTGGCAACGATCGCCTTGATCCCCTTATCGGCAAATACTGTACCCATTCCACCCCTGCCCGCCTGTTTCAGCCTGAAGATACCCCTCTTCTGATCGAACCATGAGAAGTTCAGGCAGCCCATCATCGCCTTTCCAGCGGCGGTGCCCGCACAGACAACGGACACCTTTCCAGGCTCTCCCTTGCCTATCTTCTCATGATAGTGGCTGGTTATCTCGTAAGCTTCATCCGACAGGTCCCGCGGTGCTTTTTCAAGCCACACTTTCCCGTCTATCCCGTCGATGACCAGGACGACCGGTTGGTCACTTTTACCCTGTATCTCCAGGGCATCGAAACCAGCGAACTTGAGGTAGGGTCCGAAATATCCACCCACATTGCTGTCCATTATGGATCCGGTGAGGGGGGAAATGGACACCACGATGGACTTTCCCGACCCCGGGTAGACCGAAGTGCCGCCCAGGGGGCCGGAGGATATCACTATCTCGTTCTCCTCCGAATTCCATTTCGTCTCTCCGGTGACCGCCTGCCAGAGTAGATAGAGGTCGAAACCCTTTCCCCCGATGAACTTCTCCTTCATCAGGCCGGTCACCTCCTTGATCTCGAAGGTACCATGTGAAATGTCCACCTTCAGCGTTTCACCGCTGTAGCCCTTTGAGACCTGCTTTCGTTCGTAATCCATGGTGCCGATGATATCCGTGGGGTCGCTCATTTCTGACATCCTCCTGTTAAGACAGTGGGCGGTGATGTACAACCTATATAATCAATATTTCGAAATGCTCGACGGGCCATATTGCCACTTATCAATGCTGTGCCAGCCCCTCCCCCCTGAACATTCCAACAACTGTACTACATCATTTAAATATACAACAGATGGATTTGAACGTGATGAAAGATATTAGAACAGGGGTTATCAAGACCCTTTTACTCCTTTCAACCTCACTGGTCCTCCTCTCATTCTTCGTCATTATACCGGGGGAGGCGGCTGAGTGGAACGAGGGCACGGTAACGATAGAACCGGACGCCATTGACCCCCTGTTCAACGGGTTTCCCAAGCACATTGAAAGGCCTGGAAGCACGTCATATTTCACCCTCCATTTCCACAATTCACACACCATTGAACAGACGCTGATGATAACCATTGCGGACGGTCCCGATGGATGGCCGGCCTCCATCAGCAGCCTGCTCACCATCGAACCTGGTGCCAGCAACACCTCGGTCCTGGCAGTGACCATCCCGGATGAGATACTCGATACCGCGATCAACTACCCGTTCAGGGTCGAGGCGGTAGCAATGGAGAGTGGGGACAGGGCATATATCCTCGCCATAATCGGCCTCGAGGCGGAGGTGGACCACCAGCTGACATTCACCGATACCGGCGAGAGGTTGGAGACCGTTAACGTTTACCCCGGACAGCAGCTCTATATGGAGATAACACTGAGGAACGTTGGGGAGATGAACGACCTGTACTCCATTGAGATAGATGACCACAATATCGGCTGGGACATTCAGTTCAGGGAGGGAGGTCAGGAGATCGATATTGACCTCAAGGATGGGGATTTTGGATCCACATTCGATACTCTGGTCCTTATCAAGGTTCCCGATACGACCTCGCCTGGAGGTAGATTTACCATCCAGGTCCATTCCACATCCACGGCCAACGAGCTGTACGGGATAGGAACCCCGAACGATCAGCTCAGCATGACCTTTGAGATAGTAAAAGGGTCATCCATATCCCTCGACCCTCAGACGATATACGTTGAAGTATCCGAGGACCACACAACGGATATCATGTTCAATGCGATACATTCGGGAGTGAGAAGTTCATCCTTTGACCCCCTGATCAATATCCTCCTGGACGGCACCGCTCAACCGGGATGGGCCGTCGTGATAGATGGAGATGGGATGGGGGAGATCGGCGTGGGAGAGATCAGGGCATTCCAGGCCCATATCACCCCGCCAGAAGGGATATCCGGAACCTTCACGGTGCAGTATGGGGGAATATCAGATGGTGCTGACGTATACTGGGCGAGCTCCACCTTGAAAGTGATCCCCTCCCATGAGGTGGAGATCCTCTCCATATCCGGAGGGCCTTTCAACCGCACCGATCCGATATCAATAATGGCCCAGGTGAAGAACTACAAGGATGAGGCCATTGCCGTTGTTCTCCAGGTAGAGGGGGCACCGGAGGACCTCATGGTCCAGCTTGAACCCTCCGCCATCAACATGGGCCCAAAGACGACAAGAACGGTAACGATCCTTTTCGAGCCGCTCGACCGCGGCGACCTGGAGACCTTCGATGTGAATGTGAAGCTTCTCATCCCGCTTGAAAGCGAGGTGGAAGGTTGGACCACGGTATCCAATATGAGCCACTCCGTAGGCTTTCTCGACAGGCCCAACCTGAGGATCAAAGAGATCTCCATGCCGTCAAGGCAGCTTTACGAGGAAGAGGAGGTGGTGATCAACGTAACCGTGGAGAATACAGGTTACCTGACCGCATCCAACGTATCGATATCACTCTACGAGCTCACCTGGGGCCTATCCAGACCGCTGATCTCCTCCACCTATGTCGATATCCCACCGGGAGGAACGGTCGACCTCACATTCAAGTGGCAGGCCAGCCCGGCAGCGAAATCAGTGGTAGCCGTCGTCGATCCGAAGGAACTGCTCGATGAGGACGATGAGGGAGACAATGAGATGTTGTACCCGGTAAGCATCACCAAGAGGCCCATCACCGACGGTGACCCGGGCCCGCAGGACGGAGGGAATGTCTCCCCTGGCGTAATGGTGATCTCCGTTGCAGGTGCCGTTACACTGACGGCAGCCGCATTGGCCCTGGTCTCAAGCGACGCGTTCAGGTACTCCTTCTTCAGCGCAGCTTTCCCTCTGTACAGCAAACTCAGACCGCAGAAGCTTCTGGGAAACAAGCTCAGAAGAAGGATCTACGTGTACATACAGAACCACCCTGGAGAGCATTTCCGTGCCATACTGGTCAACCTTGCCCTCACCAACGGTACTCTGGCCCACCACCTGTACACTCTTGAGCGCGAGAAGCTTATCAGGTCGGAAAGAGACGGCCTCTACAGGAGATTCTATCCTGCAGGTTACAGGATCGAGAACGAAAGGAGAGACATCACTTTGGTTCAGAGACGGATCCTCGACAAGGTAGATGAGAAACCTGGCACATCCCAGAAGGTCATAGCGGACGACCTGAAACTATCCTCCTCCACAGTCAATTACAATATCAAGGCCCTCAAGGACAAGGGGCTGATCGACGTGGAGAAGGTAGGAAAATCCACCTCCATCACCTCAATCGAAGATAAAAGGTGATCCGATCTCAGAAGGGCGCCTTCTCATGCCTGAATCCATGGTTCTCCAGGTCCTTTAGTATATTTGGAAGGGTGGCGATCTCCGTTATCATAAGTATATCCACCTCCATCACCGGAGCCGGGGTTGGTTTGTACTCGATGGTGTCCCCATCCACCAGACACCTTAGAACCCCCTCCCGGTCCAACAGTTCCACGTTTTGCAGGACCGTTCTTTTCCCCTTGCCCGCCTTTCTTAACATATGTGTCATGTAGGGTTCCAGAATCAGTCCCTGCTCGTGGGACTTGAGCCTCTTATAGCTGAGGCTCTCCCTTCTCCTTATCTTCTCCATAAGGACCCTGGCGATATCCACCGTCTGCGGGTTGTTCATATTGATACGGAGTTTGCCCTCTTTTATCGCCTCGACCGTCTCGAAAAAATAGTGTTTCTCCACCCGAAAATTGTAGAGAAGGTCAACGCCCACCGGGCCGTCCGATCCGAATCTGAGATGGGGGTCAAGAAATGATCCAGTGTGGGCGTACATCTCGATCGATGCACACCGTATCGTCTGATTCACCACATCCCCAAGGGCCTTGAGATACCTCTGTTTCGATAGGACGATACCCTGTTTGGTAACCTCCACAACAAGCGCGACCGGAAATTCGTAACCGCTGAGCAGCGAACTCTCAAGTGACAGCTCCTTGAACATCCTTTTCCTCCGAACTGTTTAAGGCCATTATATGGCCCGATGAGAGGGACAGGTTGTAGATAATCCCTTCGGATAAAAACGTAAATGAAGAGCTCGTGTGGATATAGGTTCACTTTCACTTTCGCACACCTCTCCCCCTCTATGTTAATATCTTTCCAGTGGAAATACACCTGACCAGTGTTGGTTAGGTCAAAAAATGAGGTCTGCAGGTGCCTAGCAGAAAGATCTGGTTGTTCGATACAACCCTTAGGGATGGGGAACAGGCACCCGGCGTTCACCTGACGCCTGAAAAGAAGGTGAAGATAGCGAAGGCCCTCGATGAGGCCGGCCTCGATGTGATAGAGGCCGGTTTTCCCGCAAACGGCAACACCGAGGTCAGGGCCATCCGGCTGATCTGCAAGGAGGTTGAGGAGGCAGAGGTGGCGGTCCTGTGCAGACCCATCCAGAGCGAGATCAGGCTTTGTGAAGAGGTGCTGGATAGGGCCCAAAGGTCCAGATTACACCTATGGATAGCCACCTCACCCATCCATATGAAGCACAAGCTCAACATGACCCCGGACGAGGTTGTGGGAAAGACCATTGAGGCGGTCAGGTACGCTTCCGGCCGCTTCGACACCATCCAGTTCAGCTCCGAGGATTCCACCCGGTCACATCTGGATTTCCTGGGCAACATGATGAGGGAGGTGGTACGGGCAGGAGCGGATATCGTAAACCTTGCGGACACGGTAGGATGTGCGCTCCCCGAACATATGGCCCTTATGGTCGGGCACATTAAAAGGTCTGTAAAGGGCAGGGTC
>JAUVCY010000010.1 GCA_030595585.1 Thermoplasmatota archaeon | reverse complement strand
ACCATTGAAATGAGATTATCCCCACGTTGTCCCAGGAAGGGACCCCCGACAGGTAGATCGTTTCACCCGCGTTCAATGTGCCGGATGTGAGGTTGAAGGCTGGGACAGGGGAAGTGATATCCATTACGGCCACCGACCTTGATACTGAGGATTCGAGGCCGTCGTTATCCCGTGCAAGCAGGATGATGGTGTACTGGCCGGGATCGGATATCGAGAAGTAGAGTTCCTCCTGATCCACATACAGCTCCGGCGTCAGTGAGATCACGCTGAGGGATCCGGAAAATACCAGATCACCTGCCTCGCCTCCTGCACGTATCTCGTACAGGATAGCATCCACCCGGGTGTTGTCCGTTGTGTTCCTGCAGTCAAGGAAATAGCTGGTGTCCTCGTCTATCACGTCCGGGATATCCAGGGCCACCACGGGATAGGTATCATCCTTGACGTAGATGGTGACATCCGTCCTGTTACGGTTGCCCGAGCCGTCGACGATCACAAGCGAAATGAGCCAATATCCCGAATCTGTAAATGAAAAAAACGCGGTGTTGTTCATGATCTCCCAGGAGCCCATCGACCCCCCTCCCATCACCGGCTCATAGAGGCCCATGTGGGTGAAGTTCCACAGGAACGTCCCCCTCTCCACAAGAAGCGGGTCGTCATCGTGGCTCCCGTACGACGTGAAGTTGTACACCACGTTCACAGACATCTCCTTAAGGTCAGGCAAACCCATTACAGGTTCTGGGCGGGTGATATCCACGATGGATATGTTGAACGACGTGGAATTGGTGAGACCCGCCCCATCCTCTATGATGAGGTCGCATACGTATACGCCGGGAATATCAAGCAGGACATCCACGACCATTCCCTTGAACGTGTCGTTGACCAGAAGGGACCCATCGACCTCTATCCCCCTGAGGTTCCAACTGTAATCGATCCACCCGGGTTCAGGATGTTGCGGGTTGTCATCGTGGCATCCGGTGGCATTCAGGACGACAACGGACCCAAGGGCCGCTTCCACGTCCGCTATCTCGATCATCTCAGGCGGGGTGTTGTCCAGTATCGTGATGTTGAGGGTTATGTTGGCGCTGTTTCCCGAGCCATCCACAACATCGGCCCTGACCTGGTATGATCCAGGATCTTCGAACGTGTGGTAGATGAACGGTCGGCCGAACAGTACGTCCTCGACGTCCATGTCGATGAAATACCAGTTCACGTGATCGACCCAACCCTCTTCTTCGATGACCGGGGCGATTAGAACGGGCACGTCCTCAACGGCGACGATATCCACGGCTGAAAGGGCAGGAGGGGTAGCATCATTCACGGTTATCCAGGCTGATGTGGTGTCCCTGATACCGCCTGGATCCACCACATCCAGGAGGATATGATACTGCCCCGGGCCCTCGAATGACCACGCGGTCTCCAGGCCGTACTTCGTGACGTTGTTCCAGCCGGCCTCGGTGTATATCGGCAGCGTCCAGGTGAAATTGCCTTCGGAGAAGAGGTCGGGGTGGTTGCCGAGGGTAAGGTTTCCGGAGAGGTGGAACTCCCTATCCTCATCCACCTCGATGTCGTTTGGGAGGAGGGCCTCCACATAGGTCTGGAGAAAGGCCCATCCCCACATGGTCTCGTTCTTGAATGCGGGAAAGCCCCCGGTACCGTTGATCTCGCCGGTCCATTTCAGAGCGGTTTTGGTCTCCCCCCCCACATCATCATCGTTGACCCCGACGTTCAGGCCCAATGTGGAATTTGGCGCCGGGTCCGCAATGCTGTCGAGCCGAACGACCATCTCAACTACGTAGTAGTTCTCCTGGGGGACCATTCTGGAGTATGCAAGCCAATCTCCGCCGCAGCTGAAAGACCTCTCGTATGGCGTTCCGTTGGAATAATCGTGATGCCAGAGGTTGTCCGCATTGATGAGGAAGGTGGAGCCATCCTCGAAGCCGGGCCAGGGGTCATCGGCCCTCTGGTCCAGGTCCATGTCATGGGCCCCGTCGATCATCAGCTCGAATCCGTCGTCCCTCCAGAAGGTGGAGCCGCTGTCCACAACGATCTCCTCGTCGGAGATGTTGGCTCCGAAGTAGAGATAGGTGTCGTCATACAGGGCGTAGAAGGTGACAGAGATGTCGTTCTGGTCGGTGAACTCCTCATCTTCCCCGTAGTATTCCCGAAACGACCTCCCGTCAAAAGCGTCGAAGTACCAACCCGTCCTGAACGTCTGCCACTCCCCGGGCCCTATATGTCCGTCCAGCGAGATCCCCTCATCGGTGTAGGGTATGGTTATGTTCCTCTGGCTGTTACCAAATACCTCCGGGGGACGAGTAGGAGATCCACCCACAGGGCCACCTGGACCCAGAGCCTGACAGGTCATGAGCGTAAGCATCAAAATGCAGATCATTGAGATATATCTGGCCATCTCCCCACCGTGTTGATATTGAAGGGGACGATATATATATTATTACCCGGACCTGAGGACTATCACGGTGGTCTCGCAGCTTCCCATTCCCCCTCCTTTCTCCGCTTTTATCACCACAGTTCCCGTATCCTCACCAGGGGCCAATGCCAGCGTAACCTCAACGGTGTCACCCGAATCGGCCTTCTGAACCACCTTCTCGTCCACCGAACCGGAGAAGGTAAGCACGGCCCCATCAACCTCATTTCCCTCTGAATCGTATACGTACACATCGAAGTTAACCACCTTTGTTATCCTGCCATCACCCTCGATGGAAATGGTCTCGGGCTCCACGGAGACCTTTCTCAGTACAGGGTCCGTCTCCCCGGCCATGGCCAGCCATCCTATCAATATGCCCAACGTGGCGACGCCTATCACCACGACTATCACAAGCTGGAGGGGGACCCCCTCCATTCCTCCTCTGTCATCCGATCTCATCTTCCTCATTGTTTTCACATCCTATCCGATCAACGCAGAACTCCCCAGCACCCCCAGCGTAAAGGAGGTTACCGAGATCAATATCCTCGGCGGGACCCTGTGCCAGCCACCGTGAGGGGTCCCCTTGCTCAACCTGTGAAGGATCAACGATGTGGATATTGAAAGGAGGAGAAGGTAGACGCCGGAGATGATCAGAAAAGATGAGGATGAAAGCGCCTCCGCTCCCGGAGACCCGGCCCACATCATGCCCACACCTTCCCCGGAGGCATCGGGCAGGGAGTTCCCCTCCAGGAGTTTGAAGATACCGATGGAGCTGCCTATCATCACGGGCGCCAGAAGTGAGGCTGTCAGCTCCACCTGCCCGATCGTTGAGCGGATCCTCTGTTCCATCTCCTCCTCCAGGTTCCGGAGGTCTGACAGGTGGGAGGCCAGGGCATTTATGGCCTTCCCCCCGGCCTCCGGCCCCGCCCTGGAGAACTCCTTGACCACCCGCACCTGAGATGCCAGTGCACCCTCCCCCGTGTTACCCTCTCCGCCGAAGATCTCCTTCTGGGGGATATTCTCCTCCCCGGCCCGCATGCCAATATCCCTGAAGGCCCGATCGAGCGACCTCTCGTACGAGAGGCCCTCCTGGACAGAGGTGCCGATGGACCTCATGAGCTCCGGCAGGGTATCGCCCTCCGTTTCCAGGATGAGCTCCTTCCTCCTGTAGTCGACAGATGCCCCCCTTGCACATCCGGCCGTGATCAACGAGAGGCCCCAGAGAAACAGCAGGTACCGGCCGATCGTTCCAATGCCGAGAAGATGGAAGGTGTTCACCACCTCGAGGATCTCGAGGATGGATATCAGGAAAAGCGTGACGCCTGCCGAGATCCCCACCATGGCCGCCAGGTCAAAAGTGAACCGGGCCTCCTTTTTCACCCCTTGCCTGGACCTGAACATGGGCCTCCTGCCCACCAGCACGCTTCCCGTTACCGTGATCCCGACGGGCACCACCACCCACAGAAGAAAGGCGACCATCCATGCGGTCCTGCCCCCGATCCCCGCAAGCGGGATCATCGTTGCCAGCAGTACCGGCAGCAATACCCCCAGGGCGAAGAGGGCGCTGGTGGGAAGGGAAAGGGAGCGGATGTAGTCCGCCATCGACGCCCGCCCATCCCTTGAGAGCTCGGCGACCGTTCTCCTGGCCGTCCCTATCACCTCCGATCTGTCCGATTCGTTCATTATCCCCTCCAGGGAGCGCAGGGCCTTGCCGATGGACCCGGACCTCCCTGACCACTCCGTCCTGAAGTCAGAGAATATCTCCTCGAATGATCGGACACCCCCCCTTATCTCCCAGATCAAACCAGAGAGGACGGGGCGGTCCCGTTCCGGAAGGCTGGTGAAGGAGTCCCTGAGGGCTTTGATAAGCGAGGGGTTGATCTCCAGAAAGGCGCACATCCTCCTCACCGCATCGTTCATGACCGCCTCATCCCCCTTTTGCACCCTCCGAGGCCCCATCTCCTTTCTCGAGAGGTGAAAATATAGTGAGGATGGGATCACCAGGAGGAGCAGGATACTGATGAACGATGTGAACGGCAGGTTCAACTCCGATCCATATCCCAGATGCACCTCCTTCCACTGTCCGGCCTCCGACAGGACCATCTCGGTCCTGGGCTCCACATCCTGATAGATATCGGAGATGCCGTCGCCATCCTTGTCCTCCAGGCCCAGGGAGATGGGCCCCGTCGTTACCGTGAAGAATATGGCTGCAACGCCTACCAGGAGAGCCAGGATGGATACGATGAGCGGGGTCCAACTCTTTTGGCCCTCCATGGAAGGTAAAAGCCCCTTCAAGGTCATATCCAGCCCCCCGAGAACTGTTCCCCCCACTCCCTCCTCAGCCTTGAGGTGTCCTTGACCCATCCCTCATCTATGCTCCTGGCCCTGATCTCCCTGAACGTCTCCAGGGCAGAGATGGCGGTCTCGGGCTTCGAGATGATATCTTTACTGTAGAGTGACAGGAGGTCGTCGAATATACCCGATCTCAGGGCCATCTCGGCCAGCATCTCCTCCAGGGACCAACCCCAGTTACGCCCCATTCTACCAAGGAGAGGTGACCGCCTCAGATCGGAGGTCGCCTTGAGTGCGTCATCCCGGGGATCATACGAGAAGAGATCGAGGAAGACCCCCTCCTCATCCTTGCTTACCTCGGATATCTGGACCACCCTCCGGAGGTAGGTCCTGGACCCATGCGGCCTGACAAGGCCGGATACCACGATCAGGTCGGTGGCCGTAAAGCTGCCGGGGGCCACGCCAAGGTCGTTCACCGCCCTCTTGTATACGGAGGAGGCGGAGTCAGCATGGAATGTACCGAGAACGGAGGAGCCTGCCGTGCCGGCGGACATCGCCTCGTAGAGGGTCTTTGTCTCCGGCCCCCTGACCTCTCCCATTATCAGGACCGACTCCCCCAGCCTCAATGCGGTCCTGAGGGCTACCTCCGTGGTGAGCCCCCGCCTGCCGTCGACCATCAGTCCAAGCACCTTGTATCCCTGGGCCCTCAGCTCGGTCAGGGGAAGCTCGGGAGTATCCTCGATCACGATCATCCTCTTGGAGGGATCTATCTCGAACAGGAGCGCCCCCAGCAAAGATGTCTTCCCCGCCCCTCTCGGCCCCGCTACCAGGATGGTCGCCCTACTGTCCAGGCAGAGGTTCAGAAAGCCAGCCGCGTTGGAGGAAAGGGACCTGGCACCAACCAGCCTGGGGAGCGTCCACGGATCGTGAGCGTGTTTTCGTATCGCCAGGGAGATCCCGTGAGGTGAGAGGGGTGGGCCAACCGCCGTGGCGCGGGAATTGTGGAGCTTCATGTCGCACTCCAGAACCGGATGTGCCTCGGAAAAGGGCCGGCCGGATGTGAAACGAAGGATCGAGACCAGCCTGGAGAGCTCCGCATCGGTCAGGTATATGTTCGTTGGATAGGTTCCCTGGAGGTCCGGGTCCATCGCACCCCCCAATGAGACGTATACCGGATTGATCTCGGTGGGAGAATCTATGTAAATGTCCTGAACCCTCTCATCCCTCAGCAGATGTTCGATCGCCCCGTACCCTGTTGAGTACTGTGCGCATATCCTTGAGAGGAGTGCGCGCTCCTCACCCTTCCTGATCGATCCGTTCCTGGAGAGCAGCCGGCCTGCCGATCTCTCGTAATACCTCCGGAGCCGCACCTCATCCTCCATCACCGACCTCGGCGGAGGTTTCTCCAGGAGTTCGGACAGGGCCTTCCCCACCGCCTCGAGCTCGCCCCGGCCCATATCCATCTCGTACGGCTTGACCCTGTAGCATCTCGAAGACCCCCCGATACCCGATAGGAGCTCGGTTCGGAGGAATCTATTCTCCCTGGAATCCCTCACCTCGCCTCCGATCCCCCCCGTCACCCATGCTCCCGAGAAGTGAGGTTTCTCCCTTGATCCCGCCTTGACCGCCGAGGATAGAAGTCCCCACCAGCTGTTCGTACCCGCTTTCTTAGACCCGCTCATGCAGATGCCCCAACGCACGGGCTGAAACGGATCCACACCTGGAACCGCTCCAACGCACTCACCCTCCTTATCATCCTCCTGTTTCATAAATCCTTCGAAACGAAACGTAATGGGAAGGGCGCTGATAGACAAAAATGGCAATATCGCCCCCTCAATTAAGTTAATATATATAGGAACGGTTCCAAGTCTGTACTGGAATGATACGCGATCATTATAATATCCGTTCTCAAAAATCATTAGGAGGCGATGATGTGAGAGACCCATTAATGGTGGATTTTTACAGAGGAAATGTTAGGAAAGGAGCCATGCTCCTAATAGTATTCTTCATGCTGGCAGCTCCGTTCTCGGCATTGGCCGTGGGAGGGACCGATGAGGTTCAGGAGACCCCGACCAGGGTGCCTGACATGGGCTTGTGGGACCAGATCGATAATGAGTCATCCAACTGGCCAGCCGGGGTCGATCCGGATAATTGTGATCTGATGTACCGGGAGAACGAATGGGTCGTGTTCCACAGGATCCCCGGCACCTCTATTGATATCTGGTCTTACTTTGTGGATAATGAGACGTGGCTAAAGAGGGTAACATACGGATCCGGCCCGGACACTGGCGTATCCAACAGGGGTTTCACGTCAGATCAAAATGGTTCCACGGCATATTTCTTTGGAGGGGCAAGCGGCAGTTGGACAAGGAGGGATGATTTCGATATCTTCCACTATGACACCATGACGTGGGAGTCCCGAAGTGTCCCATCCAGCCTGACCCCCCGTTACTATCCTTCCCTCACATATGATAACGCCACAGACTCGATCTGGGTGTTCGGCGGCAGGGCCCAAAGTGATGCATCGGACCTTCATCAATTCAACTTCACCGACGGATGGGATCACCCTACCCCGGCCACCACGCCCGGCACCCGTCATTGGGGGGCGTTCACAGCCTCCTCCGATGGGAAGGACCTCTACGTGGCTCTCGGAAGATATCGTACAAGCGGCTGGCGATGGCGCTACGACTTCTGGAGATACAATGTGGAGAGCAACACGTGGTCAGAGCTGGACAACGATCTGAGAGATGACGGAGTTGTTACAAATGCCAATGGGATCTTCCAGTACGTCAACGAGACCGATGACCTCGTTCTAACAATGGGGTTCGGCGATGAGGATGAGGATCTACACCTGCATCAGACGTACAGGCTGAACCGGTACAATGGGACCGTGACCAAGGCCAAGTTGAATAATATACCTCCAAGGCGTATCAGTGCGTGGGATCTTCTTCCCGATGGGAAGACGGTGGCCTTCCTGGGCGGAATAGATGGACCAAACGATGGGTGGACGTTGGACCTGGTCTCCCTCAATTCGACCCCCATGCCATTCACTCCTACTCTCCTGGACGGGACCACTTATACTGGATTCGACCCCGAGGACGGGGGGAAATTGACGGTCCTGAGGGTCCACTCTGTGGATTATGACGGTACGGAAGATGATTACAGTAGCTGGCAGCTGGCGTATTTCTCCATAGCGGACGGTGAATGGCACAAGGTGCAGATCAATAATACGGTTGAACCCCAGTATCACCAGGGAATGTCAGGATGTTACGATCCCGTGGGCAACCATTTCTATCTCTATGGGGGACTCGACCGATTCTGGTACTATGATGATGGATGGAAACAGGGATATTTGGCCCACTACAAGGAGTTCTGGAGGCTTTCCCTTGATGATGGGAAATGGGAACAGCTTCTATTCAATCCTCCTCAGGGAGAAAGGGCCGGGGCAGCCCTCGTCTGTGACGTTGAGAACAGGATGATCTACTCTTTTGGCGGCAATATCAGCGCTGGAGGAGTTGACAGCACCCTTGCCAGGTATGATATCGATCAGGCCCGCTGGGACCTGATCACCCCCACCGGAGGGCCGCCTGGACCCAGAAAGGACGGCAAGATAGCGATGCACCCAGGCAGGAACGGCCTCTACCTCTATGGAGGCAGGGATGCCGACGATTACAAATCGAACATGCTCTGGTTCCTGGATATCGGCACATCCGCGTGGCAGCAGCTGCAGATCTTCATCCCTGGCGGTGTTGCACCCAATGGGAGGGCGGATCATGCGATCTGCGTCCTGCCCGATACGGACGAGGTGATGATCCTCGGAGACCCTGACGGCGATGACGGACTTTTCCTCTGGAGGCCTTTCGTCCCCTGGACGGAGTGGAAGGAGGAAACCCTACCGCCTCAGGTCACCGATATCGATAATCACGGGATGTTCTATTCGGAGGAGACCGGGACGGTGTTCGTATTTCTGGGGAGTGGCAAGGGCATGCAGGTTATGGAATACAGCCCGATCCTTCGCACCTCCGTGAGCCAGGTCAGGCTGTACGGCCCGAATGGAGAGAGCTCCAGCGATGCATATCCAACGGTTGGAGCATACGAGATATTCGTAAACGGCGTCACGGATGAGGACGAAAGCGATCTACTGGGCATGGACCTCTGGCTCAACGGAGGCGGCGTGAACGGATACATCAACCTTACAAAAGCGGGAAGCATGGTGGACTCCGTGGGCGACTGGTTCGAGGTCATTGGAACTCCGACCTTCAACTATCAGGACGGGAAGTGGAACGTATCCAGCTCACTTGAGTTCAACTTCAACATGGTTGATGGCGGCAATGTGGATGTGACCGCCACCCCGGTGACCGCAACCACCCTTTCCGAATCGGGAAGGACCGCGGAACTCTTCAAGATGAATTCGGAGCTGGTGGTTGTGGGCTACAGGTTCGGCACGGATCTGCAGTTCCCCGCTCCTTTCTCATATGAAGGGTACCTGTTCGGGAACACCGACCTGACCGTTCATAACATCACCGTCTCCTTCAAGGAGAACCCCCATATGCACCCGCAGAACCAATCCCTTGTGGTCTCGCTGTTCAACGGTGTCAACGACACTGCCGTCTGGGAATATGTGAAAGGTGAGGAGGGTGTGATGACCGTCCCCATCAAGGGAAGGGACAACGAGATCGTCTCGTTCGTACTGGCCCTCTCCACCAGCGGTGGCGAGGAGCTGTGGAACCAGACCTTCAATTTCAAACTCGACCTGGACCCCCCAGCAGTGCCTACGGGAATCTCCCTGAGAGCGGATTCTATCACGGACGACCGTATGTGGGTGGACAACGACAACGAGATGTTCCTCACCTGGGACGGGGTGGTGGAGCTGGGATCGGGCCTGAAAGGCGTCTGCTACTCGTTCGATAAGAACCTCTACCCGGCGGAGAGCAATCTGACAACGGCCTCCCCCAAGACCATAATATCCATCGTAGAGGGAGTGCATACAATATACATCTGGGCGATCGATAAAGCAGGCCGCGTTGGTCTCCTGTTCCAGCACGAGGTGATAGTGGATACACATCTGCCCATCTTCGCGAACCAGTCGATCCCCGCCCCGATCAACATAACGTATACCGACCTTGTCGTCGGGATATCCGTCTACGACGAGCTCTCCGGCGTCGACCCGGGAAAGGTGGAATACAAGTATACACTGCCGGGAAAACAGTATTCCGATTGGGTGAAGGTGCCAATGAACATCTCGGGAGCACCCGGGGAATGGGAGCGGATAACGGTACAGCTTGACCTTGTTCCCGGCATCAAGAACTACGTCATGTTCAGGGTTAAGGACAGGGCAGGCAGCGACTGGAAGGAGTCCATCCCCATGGCGATATTCTGCCAGCCGAACCTGGCGCTACCAACTATATCCGTGAACACGCAGAACAATAACACGAAATTGGAGGATGTGGGATCGACCTCACCCTTATCATGGGATGCGGATTACATAAACCCGGACAATCTGACCTACGTGGTCGAGATGATGGGACCAGATGGTGAGGTCGAGCTTTTCGATGAGACCGATAAGGGCATGGGCTACGCCCCCTTGGAACCGGGCAAATACAGGTGGTGGGTCACCGCAAAGGCCGACGGCCTCTCGGCCAGGTCCATAATGATGGCGTTCACCTTCGAACCGGAATTCGCCCTGGTGGATATGCCCGCCACCGGGCAGATACCTTACGGGTCCGAGGTTGCCATGGTCGTCAACGTTGTCAATGGCCTGGAAACGGATGCTGGGTTCACCATGACCATAGCAAGCGGCAACGGCCTGGTGATCACGGGAGGAGACGTGTTCACAGTGCCCGCGGGCGGCGAGTTCAACAACACGCTGATCATCAACGGCTCCGCGGCTCCAGAGGGAGGACAATCGGTCAAGTTGCTACTGACGGACCAGTTTGGCAGGTCAATGGAGTACACCCTGACCATCACGGTCCTCGCAGCTCCGGAGGTGGCCGATGATCCCGAACCGGAGGAGGATTCGAACATACTCCTGATCATCGCAGCCATCGTCGGCCTTATCGTCATCATAGCCATCATAGCGTTCATCGTAAGCCGCAAGAAGGAGGAGGAGAAAGAGGATGATGAGCCGGAGGAGGAGGAGATACCCGATTACGATGACGAATATGACCCGACAGGCATGGTCGTCGAGGGTGGTACCGGGTCCGAGCATACGGTATTGACCGCACCTGGAGTGCTGGGTGGCGAGGACGCACTCAGGGCCCGCGGGTCCAATGCCATCGAACTGACGATCCCCTCCGAAGAAGAGGATATGGTCAAGCCACGAAAGAGAAAGGCTGCGACCAGGAAAGTAGCGGCTAAAAAGGGAACCAAACCCAGGAAAGCCGGGGCCAAGAGAATAGTCAAACCAAAGCGCAGGAAGGTGAAGGCCCCCGATGACATCGAAACTTTCAACGAGGGCGACCTCGAGGAGTACAGCGAGGATGAACTGGAGGAGATCGAGGAGCTGGAGGAGTTCGAGGAGTGATCGATCCAGGGTACGGTTCCTTTTAAATAATGGGTCCCTCATCCACGCCTGATGCGCCGTACCGGACGGGGTAAGAAGCACCCACTCCTGCTCTCCGTGGCAGGGGAGAGGATACACAGGCTTTACGAGCTCTCATTTGACAGCCTCCGCTCCGGCGACCTCGATAGGGCAAGAAGATACACGGCGATGGCCAGGAGGATCTCCATGAGGACCACAAGGAGGATCCCCACGCATCTTAAAAGGTCCACATGCAAGGGATGCATGTCCCCGTTGATACCAGGTTTGAACGCCAGGGTCCGCATTCACGATGGGCGTAGTATCATAACCTGTCTTGACTGTGGAGAGGTGCGCAGATTTCCGTTCAAACCCCGAAGGTCCATGGAGGGATCAAATGGAGAGAAGTGAGCTGATAAAAAAAGGGCACTCGATCAAACCCACGGTCATCGTCGGAAAGGCGGGACTTACGGAGAACATGGAGTTGGAGATAAGAGCGCAGCTTGAGAACCGTGAGCTCATCAAGGTGAAGATGCTTGGATCAATGGGCCCCTCATCCACCTGGAAGGAGGATATTTTGTCCCTATCTCAAAGGATCAAGGCCACCGTGGTGGAGATCAAGGGCGGAACGATCCTTCTCTTCAAGAGGAGTTCAAAAAAGAAAAAATAGCGAAGGACTGGACCTAATCTTCCTCCCATTCGAGCTCCTCCTCGATATCCGTTGCCAGGTCCCCCCACAGGTCCTCCTCCTCGTCCCACTCCACCTCCTCCTCCGGCCTCGGCCGTTTTTCCCCCCCCCGTGATACAACCACCTTTGCAGGTCGAAGGAGCGTATCTCCCAGCACATATCCTGCCGATTCTACTTCTATGACCGTGTTCTCGAAAGCCCTTTCCTCCACCATCGTCTTCAGGGCCTCATGGACCTTCGGGTCGAAGGGCTTTCCCAGCGGATCGATCCTCCTGACGTCGTTATTCTTCAGTGTGTGAAGAAGGGACTTGAGGATCACGTTCATCCCGCTGATGAGGGAGGATATCTCCTTTCCATCCCCGAGCTTCTGGGCTTCGACGATCCCGCGCTCCATGTTGTCCACGGTGTCTATGATGCCCATTATCAGGTCCTTCAGGCCGTTCTTGACCCTCAGCTCCACATCGCTGCTCTGCCGCCTCTTGAGGTTGTCGTAATCGTGCTGGGACCGCTCCAGTTTCTTCTTGTATGCGATGACAAGGGAGGTCTTCTTGTCCATCTCGTCCATCAGGGATCGGTTCTCCTCCGTGAGGGATATCAGGCGGTAGTTGAGCTCCTTGACCTCCTCCTCGAGGTCCCGATCGAGCTCCAACTCATCTTTCGGGTGCTCCACTGCGAGCAGGTCCCTCATCAGATTGACCACGCTCCTCTCCGCCTCCCCTGTGATCGGACTGATCACGCCTTCCCGTACGCACCTGGGACATTTTGAAACCACGTTGGCAAGCGATCTGGTGCCCCCCTGTTCCAGGGGGACGAGAAAGGCGACGGTCAGCTCGTGGCGCCCTATGGTGTCTCCGCAGAAACGGCAAGAATACTCATCCCGTATCCAGATGTCGTCCTTCATATCCTCGGTCAGTTTACCAGGATCCATAAGAAAACCCGCAGGGTATTCCCCACGAGGGGTTATGAGCTTGATCGTTTATAAAAATAAAGATAAAAAAAAGGGCCCCCGGAGGGGCCCTAAGCGTAACCTATCTAACTCCAGACCACGGCGTGAACCATGATGTAGAGGTCCCCGGAGAAGGTCTCATCTGAATCCACGGAAACCTCCGTGACCATATCCTCCCAGCTGCCCTTGTAGTCGAACTGTCCGGGTTTCGGCTCCTGATCGGGCCTGATATTGGTGCCTTGCGATTCGATCTGGATGTGATACTCGCTCATCTCCCAGTCGCCCGATATCTCGATCTCCACTGTCACATATCCATTTGCGTCAGAGGTGATGATCACATCGCCTACATCCCAGTGCTGCCCTGCGATCAGATCCACCGTTGTGGTGTCTCCAACGCTGTATTCGATGAAGAGGGCCCAGTTGCCCCTATCTCCCCTCGTCTGGGAGTAGTACGGATTGTACATATCCTCGTTCCTGTCAACGTAGTTATCGCTGTCCCTGTCATCCCAGGTGCCTCCCCACGCGGTCTCGCTCGACATGTCGTCTCCAGGGTCCTCTCCTCCATTGGGTGGGATCAGGGGAAAATCGATATAAGTTGCCCAGTTGGCTCCATCAAAGTCATTGTCCCCGGACCACGCGGTCTCTCCCTGCGTGTAGGTCCCATCCACTATCTTGTGGACCGTCGCGTGGGTTGCGATATAGATATACCAACCCCAGGCCCAGTTCCACCCGTCCGTGGTCAGATCTATCTCGTACAGATAGCTCGTGACCATGTTGGAGGAGGTATGGGTCGTTTTGTGATCGAACTGGCCGGGAACGGGGTTCCCGTTGTTCTGTGGGATATCGCTCACCGCCGGGCCATAGTCAACCTGGGTCTCTTCCAGATACCAGTCCGCAGCGGTCAGGACGAATTCAACGTATAGTGTTGACAGCCCATCGTTCCACACATCCACCCTCCCTACGAGGATGTTCTGACCTGCATAGAGGTCCGCGCTGTACTTGTCGTTCTCGTTGTATCCAGCTACTGGCTGGACCATAACGAGAAGCGCGGCAAGGATCATTATCGCCCCAGCGACAAGGACCAACGCCTTTCCGTTGCTGTTAAATATTTTTCTCATGGACACACCTTTTGATCTCAATATCTGAGAATATTATCTGCAATCCCGATCGGATATATATATGAAATCCCATAATATGAAAGAACGGCCGAATAATGCGAAAAAAGGGTGGATATCCCTCTGATCGAGGTCGACCGGATATCCTGTTCGAATGGCCTATTAACCGCTCAACATAGCAATTTAATACAGTGAAACCGATGGGTGTTTGGTTTCAACCATTTCGTTTGGAGGGATCATGGATGTCTGAAAGGTTAAAGATAGCTCCGTTCATAGTTTGTCTGTCACTGCTTGCGGTCTCGTTGATAGTTTTCGCTCCGATCGAAGAGGAGGCCGATGCATGGCAGTCTGTTACATTGAACTCAAGTCCCTACTCCGTCTTGAGCTACAGATGCGGGTATACCTATTACTCTTCGTCTTCCTCAACATATACAAAAAATTCTTATCATTCCAGCTTTTTTGGAGATGATCCATATAGTAGTACTAAATATCACCGGGGATGGATCGGGATTCCCGTAAGCTCGCTGGATGACGAGGTATATCTAAGCAGCGCAACGTTGAATCTATGGATACTACAACGTTCCGGAAGCTCAAGCATAACTTGCCGTGTAAGATTACTGGATGTTGATCCCAGAACAGATTCTGCTGAAAAAATATACAATGCGATCGGATCCGACCATTACTGCGGTGATTTCTCGGTCTCAAGTTCAACTTACACATACTCCCTAACCCTTTCATCTTCCACAAGGTCGGTGATGATGCAGAAGATCGTAGGTGGGGGTGAGTATCTGTTCTTCGGTTTTGATATGTATTATGTAACGGATACGCTCTTTTACGTTTATTCACGGTTTACAAATAACAACTACCTCAGCCTTCAGGTGGATCAATCGGCACCGTATAGACCAGCTCCAACAGGCTTGAACACGTACACTTCAAGCTCAAGTGTAACGGTAAGTTATGGGGCCGTAAGCGATAATCCAACCGGAGGGAGCTACGGGGGGGTTGAATATCAGGCGGGCCTCTTTGCAAGTGCAAGCGCAACCGAGCCGTATACCCAGTACCC
>JAUVCY010000075.1 GCA_030595585.1 Thermoplasmatota archaeon | reverse complement strand
TTTGGATGCTCGGTCAATCGAATCCGATCCGGACAACATGGACCGAAGGACTCAATATGTTCCAGGCAAAACAACATAAGATGCACCCATTATATAAGATTTTTGTATCTCTTTCCACAGGCAACTGTAACATTTCTATATATATTTTTATTATTATCAGATGTGACAATAACTGTGAAATGTATTGGTTTTTCCTGGGCCCCCGTAACAAAATTACCGAATGTACACTAAAAAAAATAGGTTAATTTATCCCCACTGGAAATGGAACATCCAAGTTATAAAAAGGCTCTTATTTGCACTCGGGCCGACAGTCGGACTAAGAGACAACAAAACAGCGATGACAACCATATAAAAGATTGACCAAGGGGGTCAGCGAAAGTATTACTTCTTTCTCTCCACGGCTATCTCATGGCTCATCGTGGCGATCTGGGATGCGCCGCCCTCCAGCAGGTCCCCCACCTCCACCATGCCCACATCGCCCACCTTGAGAAACGCCACTATGTCCCCGGGATACAGGGTGAGCTCCCTTGAGATATCCGAGATAGAGGCCTCGATATCCTCCATCACACCCTTGACCTCCCTGTCTATGATCTCCTCCCCATTCCTCTCCATGTATATGTGAATGGACGATTCATCCTCCAGATCATCGAGGGAGACGAACTCGGATATCGGACAGAAGGAATCCCTGCTTTTCGCCTCGTCCCAGGGTAGAGAGCCCGCCTTGAGCCTTTTAAGCATCCTCTCATCGGTCACATCAAGGACCAATCCCAGGCCCAGGATCTTATCCCTCATCTTTCCCCTCTTGATCGATCTGCACCTCTTTCCCAGCGCGATCGCCAGGTGGAGGCTGCAGCTGAGCGCATCTCTCCCCTCGGGGGCAATTATAGGGTCCCCATGAGTGGCGATCGACGATGCGGCCTTCATGAAATAGAGGGAACGCCCTCCTGTCATCTTATCGTATAGAGCGCCTGAATTTCCCTCCAGTGGGAATATTATCTTTCCCGCCTCCAATTTATGTTTTCCCACCATGAAATAGGGCATGGAAAGCCGATGTTCTATGGTATATATACCATTTCCATGGGGTATATGAAAAAACCGGGCAAGTTCAAAAGTAGATGGACCTTAGATAAGGATAAATAAACGTCGTGGGTTCAGGTATCCGGTGAGCTGGTGAAGTCCAAGGAACGGATAGACGAAAGGACCCGCAAGACGCTTGGAGTGCTGTATGGAGGGGAGGCGCCACGAAAGGTCCCCCAACTGTTGATCTTGATCGCAGAGGTGATCGATCACCCCATGAGACTTCCAGCCAATATCGAACGGATAGTCGAGGACGACAAGATCGGCGATCACAGATTCCACCTCGTCAGAATGCAGCTTGAATCGGAGCTCAGGATAAGGGAGGATGTCGACAGGCACACCAGCAGGTTATGGGTGGCGCAGACCATTGAGAAGATCGCATTTGGAGACCTTCTCGTTGACGGGCAGAAGCCGGATGAAGAGGATGAAGAGGAGGATTAGAGGGAAACCAGATATCCGCAGTGACCGCTCCCGATACCTCTCCTCGAACATTTCAGGCGGATCTCGGCCGATTTCCACTATGTTTCATAGTTATTTATATATCCCTATAGTTACATTGTGCTCACAGCGGGATGGGATTCACGCTAAAGGGGATTATCCTGGAGAAAGTAGGATATCCAGCAGGTGGGCAGTTGTATCTAAAGCGAATAAAAATGGAGAATTTCAAGACCTTCAGGAAGAAGGTCGAGATCCCCATATTCAAAGGCTTCACGGGGATCACTGGCCCCAACGGGTCAGGCAAATCCAATATAGCGGATGCCATCCTGTTCGTTCTCGGCCCCAGAAGCTCAAAGATGGTCAGGGCGAAGAGGCTGCAGGACCTGATCTTCCATGGAAACGACAGGTGGAAAGCGGCCAAGCAGTGCAGGGTCACCCTCGTCTTTGATAATCAGGATAGAACTATCCCCAGGGACAACGATGAGGTTGAGCTGACGAGGGTGATCAAGATATCAACCTCGGACCCCGATCAGACGCTATCATATTTCTATGTGAACGGCAAGAGCTCATCCCAGAACGAGTTCGAGAACATCCTCTCACATGCACACCTCTCAGCCGAAGGTTACAATATCGTCATGCAGGGCCACATCAACGAGTTCATAAGCAAAACACCGATGAAGGTCAGGGAGGAGATCGACGACATCGCGGGGATAAAGAGATATGACGATGAGATCCAGGTGGCGATCAACAAGAGGAACAAGGCAGAGACGAATATGGAGAACATAAGGTGGAGGCTTGATTTCTTCAAGGACCGCCTGAGGGAGCTGAAGAAGGAGAAGGAGGAGGCGGAGAAATACAGGGAGGCTCAAAATAAGATCAACGTCTCAAAATCGACCCTTTTTCACGTTCAAAAGGAGGGAGTGGAGGGGGAGATAGACAGCTATAACAGGGCGATCACGAAGGCCAATGAGAGGAAGCTGGAGCTCAGGACCGATATTGGAAAGATCGAATCGATCGGGTTGGAACTGGACAGGGAGATGAAGGAGGTGGGAGCCCGGATAGATGAGATCACAGGGGAGGAAGGAAAGAAACTGAAGGAGAAACTGGATGAGGCGAAGCTCGAGCTCATGAGGGCAAGGGATATCATCGAGACGGCGCAGGACATCATCTCTGAACTTGGCAACGAGGAGAGCGTTCGCAGCGAGGAGATCAAGGATATCGTGAAGAAGGAGGCCCGCCTCGCAAAGGAGATCGAGGGTTCCGTTGCGAAGGTCAAGAAGGTCGAGTCCAAATTGGAGAAACAGCGGAGGAAGGTCAAGGAGCTTGAAAAAGAGCAGGACAGCTCGGATGATGAACTGTTCAACCTGAGGCGCAGGATCACACTGATCTCCAAGGAGCTCGAAAAGAAGAGGGACCTTCTCTCGGAGAGGGTATTGGAAAGGGACAGGGCAAGGGCCCAGCTGGAGGTGAAAGGCACATCACTGTCCGACATACAGCAGATGATCTCAACCCTCAGGTACGAGATCGAGGAGCTGGAAGGAGACCTCAAAGAGGCTAAAAAAAGTGCCCAAGAGGTAGACGTTAAGAAACTGCAAAAAGATTACATGGATGCCAGGGAGGAGGAGAAACACCTCATCATCAAGACGAAAGAGCTCGAGAGGGAGGTGACCAGGCTCAACAGGCTCTATACGACCTTGAAGATGGAGGTGGAGACCTCCGAGAAGCTCAAGAAGGGGGTTTCGATGGCCGTGGATGAGATACTCACCGCGAGGGATAGAGGTGAGATCAGGGGCATCTACGGCACAATAGGCGAGTTGGGGGACGTTCCAGAGGAGTATGAGGCCGCACTGGAGGTCGCTGCGGGAGGGAGGATCTCGGCCGTGGTGGTGGACAACGATTCGGTGGCGTCGTCCTGCATCGAGAGGTTGAAGGCCAAGAGGGCTGGAAGGGTCACCTTCCTTCCCCTGAACAAACTCTCCACCCGGAGGCCGGGAGCGAGATCGCTGACGATCAAGGACGACCCCTCTGTCAGAGGATTCGCGGTGGACCTGATATCCTATGACCCCGTGTACGAGGCGGCCTTCCAGTGGGTTTTCTCCGACACGCTGATAGTGGACAACCTGGCATCCCTGAGGAAGCTTATGGGCGGGGTACGTCTTGTCACCCTCGACGGTGAGATAGCCGGGGCGGGGGGGGATATCACCGGAGGAAGCCTATCCGGCAAGAGGGGGCGGAAGGGGTTCGGTTCCAAGAGCAGGGGAGACCTGCAGAACGTATCCGATGAGCTGCAGGAAAAGACGGCGGAATCGGATTCGCTCACAACCAGATTGAACCAGGTCAGGGAGGAGGTCAACGACCTTGAGGCCAGGATAAGATCGATCACCTCCGAACAGACCCAGGGACAGGGCAGGATCAAAGGCCTTGAGGAGACGCTTGAAACGTCAAGAGAGCAGCTTGGTGAGAGATCTGGTGAGGAAAAGGAGAGGGTCAAGGAGATAGAAGATCTATCCAAAGGCGTAAAGGCCCTTGATGAGGAGATAGAGCAAGTTGAAGGTGTGGTCAGGGATCGAAAAAAGGAGAGGGACGAATTAACGGAGGAGCTGGACAAACACACCCCCAAGGCGATCAGGGACACCCTCAAAGAGCTCAGGTCCAGCCTGGACTCACTCGGCCTTGAAAAGGCCAATATAACGGAGAAGACCCACGAGGACAGGGCACAGCTTACGCTTTTTTCCGAGAGGTCAGAAGGCCTTAAAAAGAGGGTGCTGGAGATCGCCAGATCCGTGGAGGCATCCAGCTCCGAGGAGAAAAGTGCAAAGGTTCGAGAGGAGCGTTCCCAGAAGGAGGTGAAGGCGCTTGAGACCGTCCTCGGCTCCATCAGCGAGAAGACTAAAGGCCTCTACGACCGCCTCAGTGAGCTGAACAGGAAAGCCGAGAGGAACCTGGCCAACAAGGAGAACGCCAGGAAGGATGCGATGTCGCAGGAGAGCATCATCATCACCCAGAGGACAAATATTCGAACGGCCGAGGACAGGCTGGCCGAGATCCTGGGAATGCTTCAGAGGTTCCAGGGCATCGATATAGGGGATCCACCATATGACAGCGAGAGGGATCTCCTGAGGAATGTAAGACAGCTGGAATCCATTCTGGAGAACGCCGGGAACGTCAATCTCAGGGCGCTTGAGGAATACGAGGAGAAACATGCCAAGAAACAGGAGATAGGGGAGGAGCTCAAGGCCCTTGAGAAGGAGAAGCTGGAGCTTGACAAGATCATAGATGAGATCAACGGCAAGAGAAAAGAGGAGTTCATCAAGGCATACGAGGGCATAGACGAGAACTTCAGGAAGATCTACGCCCATATCTCTGGAGAGGGTGAGGCCTATTTCGAGCTGGAGAGACCAGAGGACCCCCTATCAGGAGGATTGATCATCCACGTGAAACCCCCTGGAAAGAAGATGACCAGATTGGAAGCGCTCTCCGGCGGAGAGAAATCCCTCACCTCCATGGCGTTCATATTCTCCATTCAGGCGTGGGACCCATCCCCGTTCTACCTCCTGGACGAGGTGGATCAGAACCTTGATGCGGTAAACGCGGAGATCATCGCCAAGATGGTGAAGGAGAATTCCGAGTTCGCTCAATTCGTCATGATCTCTCTCAGGAAGATAAGTTTAAAGGAGGCGCACCACCTTTACGGTGTAACGATCCAAAACGGAGACTCCGTCGTCCTTGGCCAGGTCGACCTGAAGGAGGTGGATGCCTACGAGAAGGCATCCAGGGCCGCAAAGAGAAAAGAGAAGGAGAAGGCCAAGGTGCAAAAGGGAGGCCGAACATGATCAGAGGCGAGGCGGCCAACGCCCCCAGACAGCTTACACTGGATGTCGAGGAGGAGGTCTTCAGGCATCTCCTTTTCCATAAATCCCTCATCCAGGATGAGGGCGACATGTACCAGAGGCTCGATACGTACCTGGGCGTTCTGCACGACATGAAGGAGGGCGTCCACGTCACCATCAAGGAGCCCTATTCAAAGTCCATAGCCATGATCCTTGAGCTGGCGGTGGAGGATTATCTGGACCCGTGGGATGTGGATATCCTGAGGTTCTGCAAGCTCTTCATCAAGAAGATAAGAAGCCAGGACCAGATCGACCTCATGGTGACCGGGAAGCTCATAAGGATGGCCTATACGGTCCACCTGATGAAGAGCAACAACACCCTGATAAAGGCGGAGATGGGGGATGAGGAGGAGGCCTTCCACGATGAGCCGTTCTACGACTGGATGGAGGATGATGAGACCTTCGAGGTCACAAGAAAGATCATCAACGACCGGGAGCCGGTCATCTCCGAATCGATACTCCACAAAGGGGACAGGCCCGTAACGCTCGTGGACCTTCTGGATGCCCTGAAGGACGTCAGCGACGAGGTGGAGCTCCTTCAGGAGGCGAAGAAGAGGAGATCCGAGGTATCCAGAAATATCGATCTCCTGAACCGTTCCCTCATCAACAGAAAGATGTACAAGGAGAACCCGGAGGAGGAGATCAGGCTCACCTGGCAGAGGATCAACAAGTTCAACGGACACCCGATACCTCTATCGGATATCAGTGAAGGGTTCGAACTGGACGATACCACAACGTTCGTCTCTCTTCTGCACCTTGCAAATCAGAAGAGGATCAAGGTGTGGCAGAGGAGGTTCCCCTTCGGTGAGATCTACATCAAGAACCTGGAGGCCGGGCAGGCGTCCCCTGATCTCAACGTGGGTGAGCTTGACCAGAACCTTGATAAGGTCAAGGCCGGCCTGGATGTGAAACTGAAGAGGCCAGATGAGATCATCGTCGAGAAGAAGGGTGTCCCCGACAACCTCAACACCTGATCCAAAGGAGAAGATAGATGACCCGGAAGAACCAGGAGGGATCCGAAACAAGGGAGGATGAGCTCCCCCCCATGCTTCTTGTCGAGGCAGCCCTCTTCTCGGCTGCAAAGCCCATATCCACGGAGGAGATCTCCGATACCACGGGCCTCGACCTGGCGCTTATCAGACTCTATATCAAGAAGCTCTCGAGCGCCTACGGCCGGAGGGATACCTCCCTTGAGGTTATCAAGGCGGGAAAGAAGTTCACGCTTCGGCTGAAGGAGCGTTACGTTCACAGGGTGACAGAACTGGCCGAGCCCGAGATACCGCGGAAGGTCCTCAAGACCGCCGCCCTCATCGCCTATCACCAGCCGGTCAAGCAGTCGGACCTCGTTGAGATGTATGGGTCCAAGGTGTACGATCACGTTGGCGAGCTTTTGATCCTCGGGCTTATAAGGTCGAGGAAGGACGGCAGTACCAAGGTCCTCACGACAACGCAGAAGTTCGCAGAGTCCTTCGGCATCGACTCGATCTCGAGGAAGAAGATCAAGGGGTTCATCAAGGAGAGGGCGCTGTTCTCCAACGTGGAGCGAAAGAACCTGGAGGATTTCGGGGAGGAGGGAGACCCCGCTTCGGAGGAGAAGGCCCCTGATGGGGCGGAAGAGGAAAATGCTCCTGACGTGTTGGACGATGGCAATTAGATACGTAGCAGTCCGTTAATGCCGCTTAGTATCATCATTACTGCAATAAGCGATAGTACCCCACCCAGGATGTACAGTATCGTTCTTCCCTTCAATACCCCATGCAGGCGGGGGCCTATCTGACCTCCTATCACCGCCCCGATCGATAGAGGTACCACTATCAATGGGTCCAGGCCGTCCGGAGATACAACCAGCACTCGGAAGGAGGCCATCATTGCAACGATGAACAGCGAGGTGGCAGCGCTCTTTTTCACGTCCCACCCGAGAAACGAGACGAAAAGCGGCATGAAGATCACACCTCCGCCTATTCCGAATAACGATGACAACAGTCCGGCGGCGAATGAAAGTGGATATCCGTACCACGGGATGTTCTCGTTACCATTTCCATCCTTTCCCTTCTTTCGAAAGAGCAGAAGATTGACTGTGGTTCCCACGAGAAGAAGTGCGAAAAGGATATCGAAATAGGCCGTGTTCACCTCCTCCATCCAGGTGAGGATGTGGAAACCAATGAAGAGTCCCGGAAGGGCCGGCACGAACAGGAGAACGCTCTGGATCAGTTTTACTTTCTTCGACCTCAGGTTCTCTATCGTTCCGGAGAGGGAGTTGAAGAATATCATCACAAGGGATGTGACAACCGCTGCGGGCCTGCCCAG
>JAUVCY010000114.1 GCA_030595585.1 Thermoplasmatota archaeon | reverse complement strand
GGTGTGGAGTATGAACTCCTGGACCTGCTCCCGATCATGCCCTATCTGGTCAAGGTCGTACACCCTCGTGTCGATACCCATCTGGTTCTTCCACCCCGCAAGTCTCATGGAGGCATTCAGGAGGTCGGGATGGGAGATGATGATGTAATCGCATCCATCCTCATCTCGCCCATTGTTGGCCGGGCCCACCTTCACGTGATCGAAGCTCTCCCAGTTGGAGAAGATCCTTGGATATATCTCCATGAACGGGGAGTCTGCATCCACTTCAGGAAGTGAATATTCATTCCACGACAGCTCCACATGGACCTCGGTGGCCCAGGATACCTCTCCGGAGCCCTCACGGATCGATGCGGGTGTCACCGACAACATCCTGAACGGGACATCGCCCATCATTCCAGAGCGCTCTTTCAACCGCTCATTCGGGTAACGAACGGGAGAGGTATAGAATTCCTCATCCATCATGAAGGCGGAGGGCTCCACGCCTGTCAGGTCAGGTGAGGCCTCCTGCAGGGGCAGCAGTGGCCCTATTTCCAGGTCCATGGATGATATGATCTTGATGCTGGAGGGTCCGGAGGGAACGGCAAGGGGGATGTTTATCGCTGGAAGCATTGGCCTTCCCGGAGACCCGGTGGGCGAGGAGCTGTCGAAGGTCAGTAGAGCAAATGTCTCCCCCTTCATTTCAACGGCGTGGACCGATGGTGGGCCGAAGCGGAGCTCGACGGTAAGAGAGCCAGGCCCCGATCCGATCAGCTCCATCTCGAATTCGCCAGTATCCAGTTCCGGAGAGCTCTGCTCCCTGAACGTCCGGTCGGGTTCCTCCGCACCGTTGGTTGAGATGAACGGCAGGAGGAGAAGAAGGGTGGCGATGGTGATCGTAATTCCTTTTCCAAGGCTCATATTGGCACATCCGAATGGGGTGGGACCCCCGATCATTTAACAATTGGTTTGTGATATATAATCTATCTCATGTCAAGCATGAAACGGGACCCTGAATGAAAGGGCATCTTGATCCGACCTCTCCTTATGATAATTCAAACGATATTTATTTCAATGGAGACGCCCATATTGTAATAGATGGAACCATTGCGTGATGGTACTTGGAGCGACTACTATAAAAATGAGCGGAACCGCAGGGATGTCGAGCTTAGGGACTCCATCCGGGAGGCGTGGGGCGTAATAGATGACGACGGCCCCCTGGAGGTTCTGGAAAAGGGAGGCGCTCTATCTTTTCCCCATACGTACATCGACGGCAGCCTGGAGGCCCTCATAAGGACGATCAGGGCGATCTACAGGTCTGGAAAGAGGAAGGTCCTGGCAATGGGGGTGCTGCACAGGGGCCACTACGGACGGCCCGACCTTGAGTTCTCCCTGGACGGATTCAGGGATATCTCCAGGATATTCTCACAGGAGCTGGGACTGCCGCTCCTTGAGATCGAAGAGGTGTTCATGCCACTTCACGGCCGCGTTGACGATGATCTCTCCCTGTTCGTGGAGGATCACCTTCGCTTCGGACAGGAGCTCAGGGGCAGGGTCGACGGCGACACGGCAATTGTGCTGACCGGTGACCTCACCCATTTCGGACACGGTTACGGGATCGAGGATATCCCAAAGGATCACGAGAAGGTGATATTTCACCACATCGGGGAGATGCTCGATCTCCTCTACGGGAAGAGGGACCTCCTATCATTTGTCGAGATGGCGAAGGTGAGGCTGAACGATCAGATAGCGAACGGCACGTCCCTGGCCTCCCTGCTGGAGGGTGACCTCGAGTGGCGGATATTCTACCAGAGGCTATCGGACTATTCGGAAGTGCTGGAAACCGAGAAGCCCACCGTCGTAGCCTCGGTCTTCTACGGCGTATGGCCCAGATGACCGCATGGGTCCTACTTTTTCTTCTTACCTTTCACACCTTTCTTCGCAGATGGTCCCTTTTCAGCCTTCTTGACATCTTTGTCGTTGTATCTGAGCTGTGACGTCTCCACGATGTACTCCTTCTGGAACTCCTCCAGGTCGTTCTCCGGGAGGAACGTAAAGGTCTCGCTGTTCTTGTCTATCATCACATAATTGCTGGTCAGGTGCATTGAGTCCCTGGGGCATACGTCCTCGCAGAAGCCGCAGAAACAGCATCTACCGTAGGATACCTCGGGGCGTTTCTTCTGCTCCCCCTCAACCTCGACCATCTCTATGGCATCGCACGGACATATCCGGGCACAGAGACCACAGCTGATGCAGGTCTCCCAGTCGTTGATGTGGATCCCCCGGTATCTCTCCGTGGGAAGCGGCTCCCCTTCGATATCATTATGTTGCTCGTGGGGAGAGATAATAGTATGCGGTTTCCTCGCGAGGAAGCGGAGCGCCCTGAAGGGCCTTATGGTCTTTTTCACGAAATCGGTCATCATGATCACCTGTCTATGTCCGGGGGACATACATCCAGCCCCCCTGTTATCAGAGCGACGTCCGCAAGCTCCTGGTTTATCAACATCTTCTCCAGAACGTCTATGCCGTGTGTAAAGGAAGGCCCCCTCACGTGGACGCGGTAGGGGTACTTTCCCCCTTTGGAGATGACGTAGTATCCATACTCTCCCTTTGAGCTCTCCACGTGGGCGTAGTGGTCCCCTGGGGGAACCGTGAACGCAAGTGGAGGGGGTGTCTTGGCGATCACCGGTCCCCCTGGCATCTTCTCCATGGCATCCCTGATGATCCTTATGGACTGGCCCACCTCGTACCACCGTACGAGGGCCCTTGCCATGCCGTCGCCCTGCTTCAACGTTATAACGTCGAAGTCCAGGTCCTCGTATGCGGCATAGGGGTCGTCCCTCCTGAGGTCCACCTCGAGCCCGGTCGCCCGGAGATTGGGCCCTGTAACGCCGTGTTCAACGGCCCAGCTGGTGGTTATCGGGGCGAGCCCCTTCAGCCTGGCATCCGTTACCTTCGACTCGAAGAAGAGCGAGTAGTATGACGGAAGCTGTGCCTCGATGTGGTCCAACACCTTCAGGACCTTCCTGGGCCAGTTCTCGGGCATGTCCCAGCGAACCCCTCCGGGCCACGTGTACATGTGATATACCCTGCCTCCCGTTAGAGCCTCGAACAGGTCGAGGATATAGTCCCTCTCACCGTTGGTCCACATGGGCAGTGTATAGAGGCCTATCGCGCCCCCCAACCCGCCCAGTCCCATGAGGTGTGATGCGAGCCTGGAGAGCTCCAGGACGATGGTCCTGATGTAATCTCCCCTCCTGGGAACCTCAAGGCCCATTATCTCCTCGATGGCCATGGAATAGGCGACCTCGTTAACATCCGGGTCTGGAACGCATATCCTGGGAACCAGTGCGATGTTCTGGTGCCAGGTCCTCCTCTCCATGAGCTTCTCGAAGGCACGATGGAGGTACCCAGGTACCACACGGGCCCTTCTCACCATGTCGCCCTCGAGTTCGAGCCTCATGGCGAAGTTTCCGTGTATGCCGGGATGCTGCGGTCCGAAGATGATCTCGGTGGATCTGAAATCGTCCATCAGCTCTCACCCCCTTTCTTCGGCTGAGGGGGTTTGGACGGCGGGTCCCTGCGGACCATGTTGAAATGGTCCACGGCATATGCCTCGGTATCAAAGTCTTTCAGCATGGGTGGGGGCCCTTCCCAGTCCTCCAGTATGAACTGGGTCAGCCTGGGATTTCCAGGGAAGTCCACGCCGAACATCTCCTTGATCTCCCTCTCGTACGTGATCGCCGGCCTGTAGATCCGGTACACTGTATCGGTTGAAGGGTCCTTCCTGGGAAGCTCTGTCTTTACAAGGATGTGGCCCTTTGAGCCGTAGGACCAGACGTGATAGACAAGCTGGATCCGATCATCGTCGATCAGGTCGATGCAGCTCAGTGCCGCGAAATGGTCGAATCCCTCCTCCTTGAGCCTGGTCAGGACCTCTCCCTTGATGGAGTGGTCCACGAGGATCTCCCCCCTCCTGCTGGAGAGCAGCTTCACCTCGAGATCGGGCAGGTGGGCACTGACGTATCCCAGCACCTCCTGAACGGTGGTTTGACCAGGAACGTAATTCTCACTTTTTTTATCCACATCAGATAACGTATCCTCTTTCATCACAACCACCTCACTTGAGAACGGGCTCCTCCAGAGCCCAGTCGGGACCCCTCTTGAACACTTTGTCCTGGTTCTCCCTGTAAAATTTGTAATCCCTCTTGTACCTCATCCACCCGTCGGCGGTACCGTCCATTATCATGCCCTGAAGCCGTTCCACGGCCTGGAGGATCGCCTCGGGCCTGGGCATGCATCCCGCCAGATAGAGGTCGACGGGGACGTAGAGGCCGACGTCCTTTACGGTGGCGTATGAATCCCAGTACATGCCCCCATCGATCGTGCATGAACCGTGTCCCAGCACGTATTTGGGGTCCTGCATCTGCTCGTAGGACCTCACGACCCTCTTGAGGGTCTTGACGGAGAGATATCCCGTGATAAGCAGGAGGTCAGCCTGCCTTGGGGTCGCCATGGGTCCCATCCCGTACCTCTCCATATCGTACCTGGAGGTCATCACGGGGGGGAGCTCCACCGCCCCGCAGCCCGTGCAGTAGTACAGGATCCACATGGACTTGGCTGAAGCCCAATCCGCGAGTTTCCTCAGAAAGCCCCTCTCGGGCAGGTTCGTGATCTCCATTCCACTCTGGTCAAGCAGGCCGCCTCTCGGCTCATCATCCATTTAGAACACCCCCAGGTTTGACAGGACCGCAATAGAGAGCCCGATGAGGGCTATCAGCGTGGGGAAACCCCAGTAGAACCTGAGCGCCTGTCCCATCTTGAATCGGCCGAACACGGAGTTGATGAAGATGGAGAAGATGAACACCATCAATGTGAGCGCAAGCCATACGAAGATGTTGCCTATCAGGGCAAGCGTCGTTCCCCCGCCGAAGAGGACCCCTCCCCCCAGGAAGAGGTTGACGAAGAGGCCCGCCTCGACGACGACCGACATGGCGTGCCATATCATGAGCATGCCCAGGTATTTGCCCCCGAACTCCACCATGGGCCCGGATGCCACCTCGGAAGGGGCCACGGGCTGGTCGAAAGGCTTCTCGCCGAGCATCCCCTGGAGGGCCAGATCGGCCGCGATCGCGGAAAGAGGCAGGGAGAGGATGGCCCAATCCAGGAAGCCCTTCTGGGCCTCAACGATCTCCCCCAGGGAGGCGGTCTTGAAGTGTACGATGATCGTGACGATCACAATTGCAAAGGGCAGCTCGTATGCGAGCATGAGCATGAGCCCCCTGGACACGCCTATGGCGGAGTTGGGGTTCCCCGTGGAACCTGTCCCTAACGCCATGCCCAGCGGGGCGATGGCCAGTAGATATACCAGAACGATCACGTCCCCCTGGAAGGAGAGGACCGGGTCGCCGCCTATGGGTATGAACAGGGAGCACGCGATCACGCCTATCACCGCAAAGAGGGCGCCCATATCCTGCACCCAGGAGTGGGTGGTGGAGGTCCTCTTTCCGAACAGCTTGAAGACGTCTATGAACTGCTGCATCACCGGAGGCCCTCTCCGCCTGTGGATACGGGCTGTGATCTTCCGCGTTATTCCCATGAACAGATGTCCAGCAAGGAATACTATTATCGGCGCAAGCGCCGCCATTACCCATGTTGTCGTGGACCATGCCATCAGAACCACCCCCCGAACTTCCAGAAGAGAATGCCTATCCCGACCATTGTGCCGAATATGATCCATATATAGGCCGTGATATCGCCGTTGAATATCGACCTGTGCAGCCGGCCCAGCTGGCTCGCCACACGGTAGATCACACTGTAACCCTTCGAGACCCAGTCATTGAAATATGGCCCCAGGACCCGTTTGTACGGGGCGTAGAAGTTCCAGGCATAGTGATATCTCTTGTCCATGTGCGGCATGGGCTCCTCGCCTCCGGTGTACTGGTCCCGCAGGGAGATCTTCCTGCTCTTGTATCCCCCGAAGAAGATGATGCAGGCTATGACGAATCCGGCGCCCACGGACAACATGACCACCAGGCCGCTGTACGTGCCTATGCCGGTCCCCAGCTCTATCAGGCTGTATGATGGGGCCGCAATTCCCAGGTCTCCCATCGCTTTTTCGATCAGGACCATGGGAAGGCCGGGGAGGAAACCGATGATCATCAATGCTGCCATCAGGATCCCCATGGGGATAAGCATCGTAATGGGCGCCTCCTTGACGTCCTTGAACTCATCCCTGAGCTGTCCCATGAAGCCGCCCTGCAGGATCCTGAAGGAGTAGAGGAACGCAGCCACGGAGGCCACGAACATCAGGGGGACGACCACACCTATGCCTTTCTCCAGTACCGCCTCGTAGATGAGCCATTTCGATGCCAGGCCCGATGTTATCGGTATGGCGGCGGCCGCGAAGACCGCAACAAGGAACATCCAGAAGGTGGCGGGCATGACGTGGATCATGC
>JAUVCY010000332.1 GCA_030595585.1 Thermoplasmatota archaeon | reverse complement strand
CCTCCTGTCAGTGGATCTATCATCCTGGCCGCATCTCCCACGACCAGCATCCTATCCGCAACCGTCTTTTCTATAGGCAACCCCACGCTCACGGCTCCGGCGTTGATCTCCGTTATGGCACCCTTGCTGAACCTATCGTTTTTGCGGATGAAATCGTCCAGATATCTCTTGGGGTCTCCCCCCCTTTTGATCGAGGTGGCGTTCATGCCTATGCCCACGTTGGAGATGTTCTCTCCCTTGGGAAAAGACCAGATATATCCTCCAGGGGCGTATCTCTTACCCATATAGAACTCCACATATTTTTCATCAACATCCACGCCCATCATCTCGTACTGAATGCAGGTGTCGATATCTCGCTCGGCCAGAACAGTGTTCAGGCCCCCCCATCTGGCGACCTGTGATTCGAACCCGTCGGCTGCAACGACCACCTTTGCGTGGATGACCACTTCCTTCCCGTCGTGAATGCAATTTACGACCGCCCCTCCTTCAACCCTATCAAAGGAGGTCGCCTCGGCATTCACCCAGAGGTCTGCCCCTGCGGCAGCTGCCCTTTCGGCCAACATCCGGTCGAAGATCTCCCTCCTGATCACGAACCCCGTCTCGGGTCCCGCGATCTCGGGTCCGATGACCATGACGTTCCCGCAGGGAGATATCAGTCTGGCCCCGTCCATCTCGGAGCATATCCAGGATGGGTCCTTTTTTAAATTGAGTATCGAGAGGATATCCTTTGAGATGCCCTCCCCGCATCTGACGGGGATCCCGATCTCGGACCTTTTCTCGATCATGAGAACGCTGGATCCGCCTTTGGCCACCTCGTAAGCCGTGGTGGACCCCGCCGGCCCGCCCCCTATCACGAGCACATCCACAACGTGTTCACCCGCCATTCTATTCACCTCTCAGTGCATCTACAGGGCATATTCTGGAGCAGAGGCCGCAGCCTATGCACTTATCGTCGATCAGGACGATCCTCCAACCCGATAAGGAGAGGGCTCCTGTGGGGCAGCTGCCCACACACGCCACGCACCTCAAACAGCGCATGTCATTCCATTCCGGCCTCATGGTCATCGGAAAGTAAATGCTCTTTTCAAATATAACTATACACCCTTTTGGTGAGGTCCTGAAAACACCTATATATGCAAAGGTCATAGGCCTTTTTACCTGGAGGAAAGTAGATGGATTGGCCAGATAGACCGGTGGAATTGACCGACGAGAAGTACGATGAGTTCACAGGAAAATATCCAGTAGCTATTGTGGATTTTTGGGGGCCGAACTGTATTCCCTGCAGGATGATCGCGCCCTTGCTGGACACCATCGCAGGTGAGATGAAAGGGAAGGCCGCCTTCGGCAAGGTGGATGTCACCAAGAACCTCAAGACCGCTACGTCCCTGAGGATCCGGTCGATCCCAACGCTTGCTTTCTACAAGAACGGTCAGCTGAAGAAGACCGTGGTTGGCAAGGTGGACAGGACGAGGATAACAATGGAACTTAGGGAGCTCATGTGATAGAGGGGTATGTGCTTATGGACCCGGCTGAGTCCAATTGGAAAGAGCCCATTCGTGCCGCTATCGTCCAGACGGAGCTTGAGCTTGGAGATATAGAGGTCAATCTATCCAGGGCCCGGGATATTGTAGATGATATTAAGGGAAGCAGTGACCTTCTGGTATTCCCCGAGATGTTCTCATCGGGATTTGACTACGATCATCTGGAGGAGATCGCGACCAGATCACCGGATGTGATGCGTTTCATGAAGGGTATCTCGATAGAACTCTCCACCCACCTGATGTTCACCATGGCCGAAAGGGATGGAGGCCACATCGTTAACAGGGCGTACCTGATGGACCCTGACGGGGATGTTCTTGGGCATTACGACAAGACCCACCTGTTCTCTCCTGCTGGAGAGGACGTTCATTTCAGGGGCGGGGATGAGCTGACAATGTTCCAGATGGGTCAGATAAGGATAGGCCCGCTGATCTGCTACGAGATCAGATATCCGGAGATGTCCCGAAAATATGCTCTCGATGGCGCCCACATACTGGTCTACATGGCACAGTGGCCTGCAAAGCGGATATTCCAGTGGGAGCTGCTTCTTCGGGCCAGGGCAGTGGAGAACCAGTGCTTCGTGATAGGATCCAATATCTGCGGCCTGCACGGGAGCACGGAGATGGGGGGTCATTCGATGATCGTGTCGCCCTTTGGTGAAGTGCTGGCATCCCTGGAGGGGAACGCGGGATGGGCCTCATCCGAGCTGGACCCCGAGCGGATGTACCGCTTCCGCAGGGGGATCCCGGCGATGAAGTACAGGCGTCCCGAATTATATCACAACATTGATAGATCTAATCTGATATGAGTTGGTCAATGTTGGGAGAGGCCTCACTTTGACACTTATCTATACTCATATGTCAAAGTTAGGCCGTATTGAGGTCAATCATCCAGGTGAATGGCACCGGTCGGACAGGCGAAGATCGCCTCCATCACGCATGGGAGCTCATCGTCCGAGTCCGATATGACCTCGGACCTCCCCTCGTCATTGGGCCTGAAAACATCGCCGCAGATCGAAAAACAGGCTCCGCAGGCAGTACAATCT
>JAUVCY010000060.1 GCA_030595585.1 Thermoplasmatota archaeon | reverse complement strand
ACGAATTGGCAGGCAGTGGGGAACAATAAAAAATGCCCCCAGAGGGAAGAACACATATGAGATCGACATCATGGCGCAGAACGCAAAAGAGGTTATTTTCGCGGAATGCAAATGGGGCAGGAATGTGGATGCCAAACAGCTTCTTAACCGGCTGAGAACCAAATCGACGTCAGTTGAGGTCAAACCTGATAAAAAGATAAGATATCTTCTGTTTGCAAGGGGTTTCAAGAACAAGATAAAGGATGTTTGTTTTGATATCGGAGACCTTCGGGACTTCTATCTGAACAATTGATCTCTTCCCGATCACGGAAAATATCATCATGAACCTGATCGCAAAAGGAGTTCTGGTGTTCCGCATTTTCGTGCTTAAACCGAAGGTTAAACCGCAAAGCGACATTCAAAACGGTTAACTATCATCTGCCGCATTCAACCCCGTCGGCTCGACCGGCAGGAGATATCGAGGATGGCGAGATACACGATAGATGAGTTCATAGAGCAGACATCGCAGAAGGATCGGGGCGAGGGGAAGTTCGAGCTGGAGACACCACACCTTCTGGAGATCAATCTCGACGGCAAGGTCTGGACCAAGTGGGGATCGATGATCGCCTACCGCGGGAACATCAAGTTCGAAAAAGCCGGGATATCCGATAAAGGGGTGGGGAAGTTCCTCAAGGAGAAGTTCACGGGGGAGGGGATGACCCTCACAAAGGCCATGGGGGACGGGAGCCTCTACATAGCAGATGGTGGAAAGAAGATCTCCATCATCAACCTCCAGGACGAATCGATATTCGTGAACGGGAACGACGTCCTGGCCTTTGAGGATAAGATAAACTGGGATATCAAGATGATGAGACGCGTCGCCGGGATGATGGCCGGGGGACTGTTCAACGTCAAACTATCCGGGACAGGCATGATCGCGATCACGACACACAAGGAACCGGTCACCCTTATAGTGACGCCGGACAGCCCGGTGATGACAGATCCCAACGCCACCGTGGCATGGTCAGGAAGTCTTAGCCCCGATATCAAGACGGATATCACGATGAAGACGCTCCTGGGAAGGGGCTCCGGGGAGACGCTTCAGATGAAGTTCCAGGGTGAGGGGTTCGTCGTTGTCCAGCCTTACGAGGAAGTGGCCTACGTACAGGCTAGGTAGTCAAAAATAATATAATGATCAGCAATGCTGAAATTTCCTGTTAAGCTGAGTTAAGGTATATCTCTTAAGCAGGGAGGCCTTTAACGAATCGAAGATTCGTCAGGCTAACAAACAAAAATGCTTATTATGAATGTTAGGCTGAAAATTGCTTACCTCTTAAACATTCAAACCGTAGACGAATCCGAGATTCGTCCGGCCTTTTTTTATTTTGGGTTGATATAATGATTCATTTCAAAATAAAAAAAGGGGGCGATAACCGCCCCCCGATATCGGCCACTGAGCCCTATCTATCCGAATAGTGCACCAAGACCGGCCATAGCCTCCTCTTCCGAGGGGGCCTCTTCCTCTACCTTCTCCTCTTTCTTTGGGGCCTTAGAGGCGCCACCGGCTGCGGGAGCAGCTGCGGGGGCGGCGGCAGCGGGTGCTGCGACGGCGGCCTTGACGGCCTCCTGGATGTTCACGCCATCAAGTGACGTGATAACTGCCTTGACCCTTGCGGCATCAGGGCTTACACCAGCGGCTGTTAGAACCTTGGTGAGTCCATCCTCGTTTACCTCTTTGCCTGCGGAATTGAGTAGCAGGACACCGTAAATATATTCCATATCTTTCATCCTCCTTTTGTTTTATCTTGATCTAACCGAACAGCGCTCCAAGACCGGCCACGGCCTCCTCTTCCGAGGGGGCCTCCTCCTCTTCCTCCTTGGGGGGAGCCGCCTCTGCGGGGGCCGCTGCCTCCTCTACCGGGGCAGCTGCCGATGCAGCGGTTGCACTTCCCAGGAGGGCCTTGAGGTCATCATCATTGGCCTCGGCGGTCATTAGACCCGCCAGGGCCAACATGTTTCCGTAGGCCTTGGACAATATCAGTTCCTTGCTATCGTCGTTCATGATACCCGCGTAGACCGCGAGGTTCAGCGCCTCCGACCTGGCCTTTGCCAGAAGCGGCACTGCCGTCTGCGGCGTCATGTAGGCAGTGTACACTGCCAGGTTGAACGCCATCTGCGTTGCGACCGTCAGGTTCTGCCTGTAAGCATCCATGTCGATGTCGAGGTCGGTGGGCATGTAGACCTGGCCTTCCTCCCACGCCCCACCAAGCTGGATACCTGCGTTGAAGGGCAATATATCAAGTTTCGCCAACATCTGGGCGAGGTCTCGAGATATCACTCCGCCCTCTTTGACCGGGGTGATATCCTTCTTTATCACCACTTTACCCTTGACTATGGCTGCAGGGATGCCGGCCTTGCCGAACTCGCCCACGATGGGGCCAGGGGGGAAGGAGGTCTCGCCTGCCGGGACAACGATGTCGAAGGGGGCCTTCTCCCCCCCCTTTGCTGCCATGGGCTGCATGTTATCCTTGAGTATCTTGAAGAGTGTGAAGGGGTTGAGGTCGGTTCCCAGGACAGCTGCCTGGCCGCCCACAGTATTGGAAAGCCCGTCGATGCCCTCTTTCTCCTCCTTGAGATCTTCCAGGGCTATCCTGATCAGCGACTTCTTGGCGACCTTGAACCTCATCCGGTCCCGAAGCTTCGCCCTCATCTGCATGAGCTGGATGCCCGGGATATCGTCCACCCGGACGATGGCCACCGTCTTGTATGATCCAATGAGTTCCTTGAGCTCCTGGACAATATCTTTCTTCCAGGTTGCGACATGGGCCATCTCACCTCACCTCCAGCCTGATGGGTGGTCCCATGGTGGTCTTCACGTATGCTGAGTGGATGTTCATGGCTCCCCTCTCGAGCTTGGATTTGACCCTTGTGAGCACCGCATCGATGTTCGCGGCGATATCCTCGGCCGGCATGCTCGTCGATCCCACCGCAACGTGGAAGGTCCTTCTGTCCTTGGTCCTGATCTTGACGGTCCTCTTCAGGTTCTTGATGATGGCTGAAGGATCTGCTCCCGGGGGCAGCGGCCTGGGCATCTTTCCCCTGGGTCCAAGTATAATACCGAGGTTCTTACCCACAACGGCCATCAAGGGCGCCTCTGCGATGAAGAAGTCCATGTCGTTCACCATCTTCTTGGTGTTGGCCTTCTCCTCGGCCAGCTCCTCGATCTCATCGGCGGCTATGAAGCGGTCGGCAACTCCCTCGGCCTTGGCCTTCATCTCTGGACCACCGAACACGGCTATCTTGAGCTCCTTGCCCCTTCCCTTGGGAAGCATGATCTCCTCGGTCAACCTGTTCTTGGGGACAGTGAGGTCGATATCCTTCAGGTTAACGGATATCTCAACGCTTTCCAAAAATTTCCTCTCGGGCGCCTTCTTGAGCGCCTCTTCCACGGCCTTTATTATGTTTTCTGATGCCATTTTTTCACCCCCGTGTAGTCTTACAAGGTCCCTCAGGAGGACCTCTCCTACCCCGGAAGCTCATCGTATGAGCCTTTTGATCATGAACCGAGGGCCTCGCTATAATGGCCCTCGCTTATAAGCTTTTGTACCTCTCTCGGGTCTTTGCCTTCTACCTTTATGTGGAGCGATACTGCCACACCGATAACCTCTTTAACAGCATCGGCCAGCTCCTTGCCAGAGAGGGAGTCCCGCTTCATCCTCGCCACCTTCACGGCCTGCTCTACCGTCAGGCTTACCAGATCGCCGGCCTCATTATCTCCGGGTCCCTTCTCTATCTTGAGCTCCTGAAGCAGGAGGGAGGACGTTGGAGGGGTACCGACGGTGATGGTGTACTCCTTGGACTTGGGGTCCACCTCGATCTTGACAGGGACCTTCATGCCAGCGAAGTCCTTGGTCTTCTGGTTGATATCCGATACGACCTTGCCAATGTTCAAGCCCAACGGACCCAATGCCGGCCCCAGGGGTGGCCCCGCTGATGCCTTTCCTCCGTCCACGAGAACTTCTATCTTCTCACTCATCTGGTCGAACCTCCAATGGCCATTACAGCCGTCGTGAGAAGGGCTTAAGTACTCCTCATATTAAAATCTGTAGGGTGACAGGCGAGGCATTTGTGGGCGGCGGTCTCAAAAGTATAATATGGGCACGGGTAATCATCTGTCCAGATGAAACCCCTTCCGCCGCAGCTTCCGTTCATCTTCATAGTGGTCATGGCACTGTTCTCATCCAGCCTGGCCTCGGGAGGGGGACCCGCTGATGACATTCCAGACCTCCGGATAGAGGAGCTGAGGGTGGATGCGGGAGTTGACTCATACGAGATAACGGTCATCATCCGCAACCTGGGCGCAGCCTCCTCTGGCACCGTGATGGGCTCATTCACCGTCGAGGAGGATATCTCCACAGGACGATACGATCTGATCTCGGATTTCTCCGTTCCCGGGATCGCCTCGGGCGGCCACTACAACGTGACCCAGCGTTGGGTTCCATCAAGCACGGGCTTCCACAGGGTATCCGCCGTGATAGACGTTGATGGGGAAGGCCTGGAGATATTCAGGTACAACGATATCGACGTGGTGGAGGTGTTCATCCCGGATCGTATCGATGTATATTCATCACTGGATGGGAATCCCGATCCAGATATTATAGGAAACTTCTTCAGCGGCGTACCGCTCCCCGTGGATTTCACGGTAACCCTGCCTGAAGTGGGCGATGTGGACCTTGTAGATCACGTGCAGATCGAGCTGGATGGTGTCGGCAGGTTCGCCCAGCTCACCGCGGACGGCTCATTTTCAACATCGTTCGACCTGGGGGCCTACGGTCCAGGAGACCATCTCCTTTCGGTAAACGCCTCGGTGGCGGGTATACCTCTTCCGGTGGAGTCCAGGAGGGTGAGGATATCTCCGCTTCCCTCCTGGATCGGGGCATCTTCGCCCACACATCTCAACTTCAATTCATCTCTTGAGGCCTATGAGCTCACCGGTTTTCTGGAGGTCCCCTCCTGTGTGTTCACCCCGGCCGTGGATGGCCTCGAGGGTTTCAATGATCTCCTTCTGTTCGATGGGCCCGCGGATATTATGGTTGATGGATATGTACTGCTCGATGGGACGACGACCCTGGACATCCAGGGCGACCTGAGGGTCAAGTACGGAGACGTCCCCTGGGCGACATCTTTCAAGGTCCGCTCCTATCTTCCCTCGCCAGACGGTCCCGCCCGGATCGCCCTCTCGTCCTCGTCCAGGATGACCGTTGAGAGCGGAACACTTCGTTTCGACCCGCTGACGGCACTTGACCTGATCTCAAATGAGACCGTCGTTCTACCAATTGAACACACCATGGAAGGCAACATTACGCTTGATGGTACCCTGGAGCTATCGGATAGTGCGTCCTCCCCCAGGATCGAGATGAGCGTGAATATGGAGATGGAGGACCATAGATCATCCTCCTTCAATTCACGTGAGCTCGGCCTCAACAAGCCGGTCCTCTCACTGAACTCCACCCTTCGATGGGAGAGCCTTCACAAGCTGGAAAGCGGCGGGTCCGGTTGGACCAGTTTGGGAGGGGTGATGTGGGACATCGACCATACGCTCTTCGACATGGGGATGGTCGAGGGTGATCACGATATTGATCCCTACATTGTGGAAAGGGGGGGGGAATACCAACTGGAGGCCGCAGGGGATGGTGGAAACTGGGGTTTTATATCGATATCCGGCAGGACCGGAACGGTCAGCTCGATCACCTACAGGGAAGGGCCTTCGGAGGTGGAGGTCAGGAGCAACAACCTCTACAAGTCAGATCCCCAGCTCGTATACATCAACGGCTCGGTCCCGCTCGTGGCCTGGGTGGAATCCTCCTCCTACTCCACCGATGTGGTCACAAGGTCGAACTCCAGGAGGTTGATGTACTCACTGGGCGATGACCTTCATCTCGTATTCTCGGAGGCATTGAACCTGACCTCCGGGGATCATATTGATTCCCAGCCCGATCTGGCGTCCTCCCCGAATGGAGGCGAGGCCACCATGGTCTGGAAGAGGGACGGGGATGGCGACCCCCTCACATTATCCGACACCCGGATCATGATATCCACCTTCAACGGGAGCTCGTGGAGCGAGCCCGAGGAGATCTCGACGGGCGGGAACGGATCCTGTGAACCCACGATCTCGTACACCTCGTCGGGCGATCTCTGGGCCGCATGGGAGGAGCGTAACGGCACGCTCTCTACCATGTATATCGAGAACATAACTGCTGTTCACTCCGGAATAAGATCCATAGTGGGACTCGATGGAAGCCTGCTGGGCTCCCCTGTCATGGATCGGGGGGATGGGGAGCATCCGGTCATATCCTATATCGCCGTCACGGAGGATGGTTGGGGGGATATGTACCCGGCGGTCAGGAGGGGGGATAAGGCCAGAAACTCCCTCTGGGACGATGAGAGGATGGTGGGTCGGGCGACGCCCTGGGTCCAGGGACTCTCCCTCCTATCGAACGATGCAGGCATATTCATGATATGGAAGGGGCCGGAGGGAAAGATCTGGGCATCGGGTGGGAACAGGAGCGATCCCGGCGGGGAGTGGAGCGATCCCATCGACCTGGTGGCTGAAGGGATCTCGGGCGTCTCCTTTGATCTCTTCCTGGACGGGGATAACAACTTCCTGATAGGTTATGTCGATCCTGATTCAGGGGCGATCTCCATTGCACCGCACAACCTCTCCCGAAGGGGGGAAGCTGTATCCATCGTGTCCCCCAACGCTACCGCCTCCGGTCCCGGCGATACCATCTACGTTGAGATGATGGTCCAGAACACCGGATTGTTCCCCATCGGAGAGGTGGTGGCAACCTTCCTTGCGACCGTCAGGGACCCCAACACCGGAGATTATTCAGACGTTCACCTGAACTCCGTACCCATCACGTTCTCGGAGATGAACGAGGTGGTCCTGTGGCAGCGGTACCACACCGTCCTCCAGTACGAGATAGGCCTTTCATTGGTCGTCACATCTCCCGGCATGGAGCAGATATCGTCGAGGTTCGTCAGCGTATCCGCCTTTCCAGGATTGGAGGTCCGTTCGATAGATACGGTGGGCGACATCGATCCGGGTGAGAACGTCACCATCTCCCTGCTGGTCGGGAACCGCGGAAACGCCCCGTCTGGAACCAGGATGGTCAGCGTGATGTGGGCTACACTTTCCACACCCATGACATTTCAGGGGAATGTCATGGAGCCCCTGTTCCTGAGGGGGAACCTATCGGGAGAGATACTCCTTCAGAGAGAGGTTTCCATAGATAAAGGGGAGAGCAGGTCGATCCAGTTCGAGATGGAGGCGCCCGTTGGGACCACATACGTATGGGGTGTCATCGAACCGCTCCCCTGGGAGGGCCTTTCCCGGATGGGATCGCCGGTCATACAGATATCAAGGGGTTCCGATCTGGTGGTGCTGTCCGACGCCCGCCATATCGCCATCCAGAAGGGGGAAAATGCATCCGTGACCATTCTGGTGAAGGAGGGCGAATGGGTAATGAGCCGGATGCTGGATATCCCTTACATCCAGGGGTCGATACCAGATGGATTGGGCCCCGATGACAACGGTAATACTATCGGGGTCTGGATGACGAACGGGACGGGCTCAACGATCTGGTCGGAGGACCTGCCGGTGAACAACATCTCCCGGAACGGGAATATGGAACTGGAGGTCCCCACGGACCTGCTTATTTCCGGGGAGTACAGGATACATATCTCACAACCGTGCTCGGGGAACCCTCTCACCTCTTCCGTTATTGACGTGGAGATGTCCATCATCTCTACGGGTAGCGCGGATATTGACGTGGATGAACGGATATTGAAGGGATCGCTCGGGGGCAGATACGTCAATGCCAACCTCACCTGGAACGGGAACAGGACCGTACGTGCCATGTTGGTCACGGTCTACAACGGCGTGCCCGGGGACGGGATCGTGATCTCCGAGACCATCGTTCTGGGTATGGAGGGGGGAGAGACCAGGATGATATATCTGGGGGTCCCGGTGGATGAGGGATTCTATCTTCTCTCCTTTGAGGTCTCCTACCCCGACCCCGTTGGATATTACGGCCCTTCCGACCTCAGGCTGATCGGATCGGCACAGATCGGCATGTTCGTCGAGGACCCCCCTCAGATCGACAGGACGCAGGAAGACGTTGACAACGATGCAGATATCCTTCCCTCAATGGCAATGTCATTGGCAATGATCTGCGTTGTATTCGGACTTGCCATCCCACTGAAGGCGAGAAAGAAGAGGGAAGATAATGATTGAATGTGATAATCACGGAATTATTATTGTTCCAATATTCGTATTGGAAACGCAGACTCTTCTATGAGAGTATGCAATAGTAAAGCAGACTTTTCCATTAAAGTGTGCATTAGAAACGCAAACTTTCCAACGAAAGTGTGCAATGGCAACGCAAACATTTATAGGTAGACCTCGGCCCCCCCTCACAAGTTATCCCCCGTCTGCTTTGGTTTACTCCCGTGACATTTATACTGACAGATACCTCAGTAAATATATAAGAGGAGGAGTGTAATCTCAAATCGGCACCACACCTGTTGTGGGATGTTCGGGTGGTATACCATGGGCTCGGAAAGAAAAAAGG